>DAOWGY010000006.1 GCA_030641695.1 Gammaproteobacteria bacterium | reverse complement strand
TGTCGGCGACGATCTCTGCGAAACGCCGCACCTCGCCCTGGTTCGAGATGATGCCGTAGAGATCCGGTACGGCCATACCCGCGTGCAGTGCGAGCTCCTTGGTCAGTGCCTTGTCGTCCACGCGAGGATACAAGCGACGCGGATTGAGTCGCATGATGAAGTCGGCGTTGCGCTCATTGAGTCCGAGCACGCCGGCTGCACGGAGTTTGCTGGCTGCGGCGAACATCAGCTATCTGCGAGCGCTTTGAAGCGGCGCAATTCAAGCAGGCGATATCCCGTATAGCGACCGGCAAGGAGGACAATTGCCAGTACTACGAGCAGCAATTCCGGGAACGTAAAAATAATGTGCTCCAGCCAGCGCATGCCCATGAAAATATAAGCCGCCATGGCGATCAGCAGACTGCCGCCGCCGGCGCGCATCGCATCGGCAGCACCGCGCTCTTCCCAGACGACGGACATGCGCTCGATCGTCATTGCGATGATGACCATCGGAAATAGTGCGACAGAAAGTCCGGTCTCCATACCGAGCTTGTGCGACATCAGACTGATCAGAAGCATGAGCAGGACCACGACGATCAGAACGGCACTGAGTCTCGGCACAAGCAGCAGCCGCAATCGTTCGAGCAAGAAGCGGATGCTCAATCCCAAGGCAACCAGCAAAGTAAATAACACCACACCCCAGATCAGTTTGGTCTCGCGAAACGCCAGCGCGATCAACACGGGCATGAACGTACCGAATGCATCGATGCCGACAAAATTGCGTATGACCACCATCACCAGCGCGCCGATGGGAATCATCAGCAGCACGCCGTACACGGCCTGCGTCCGGATCGGCAGGCTGTAGAGCGAGAAACTGATCAGCTGGCCACCTTGCTTGGCGGCCTGGGTTTCCGCAATCGCCACCGCTGCGAGGTGATTCTCCTGCACGGCGAAATCGACCTGAACGTTGCTGCCGCCCTCGACACTGATCAGCGGCTCGTTACCGCGCCACCAGACGAAGAAACGTCGTGGCAGGTTTTCCTCGCCGGTAGCGGGGTTGAAATAGCGCCAGCGGTCACCGTCGTAAATCTCCAGCCATGGAACAAGGTCCGCATGACGCTGACGCCCGTCCAGTTCGACGCCCCGCACCATACGTGCAGGAATAAGCGCAGCCGCGAGCATCGTCGTGACGATGTTGACGAAGTCGGCATCGTCCTCGACGTTGGACATCAGCAGCTCGACATTGGGATCCGGCGACGGATCGTTCATGCGCCGTAACAGCTCGGATGTAAATGACGCCTCGTCAGCGGACTGCTCCTCAACATCGGAAACGATAACGTCGACCGCGGTCTTGAACGGTTCGTTGATGACGGGCGGCGTCGCCAACGGCGGCATCGTGTCCGACTGCTCGCTCGTCTTATCCTCAAAAACAGAGATGCGGTAATAAATCGTTTGCCGCCCGTCAGCACGGCGTATCGCCCACTGCGCTTCCCGCCCGCCGCTGCCATAGTTCACGCTGAATCCGTACCCTCGTGATACCGAGTTCTGGTTCAGCACACGGAAGCCCGGCGTCAACGTTGGAATCTGTTGATTGACTTTGATCGTGCCCGGACCCGGGTCGAAGCTGATCGCGGACTCGATCGTCCACACCGGCTTTTCCAGGTCTTCCGTCAACGGAAATCCCAGCACCTGCCATTTATAGGTGAAAACGGCGAGGCCGATGATGGCCAGCATTGCGGCGAGCGCATAGACGTATCGCTGCTTCATAAAGTCCTCACACAACCGTCGCGCTTTATACGATCCCGGGCCGGCTATGACCGACCAGCCCCCAGCGCTGTTTTCACGGCACGTTCGCGAAGCGGCCCGCTGACGTTGAAAAGCCGCATCCCGGCACGACGCAGTTCACCGAGCGTCGGAGAGCCCGACGCGAACAGACGGTTCAATCCTGTCATGAAATGCAGCATCGTCCCGTTGGCGCCCTTGCGTGCACGCTCGTAACGTCTCAGTACGGGCCTGTCCCCCGGATGTTCGCCCTTCGTAATTGCTTCTTCTATGACCTCGGCAAGCGCGCGAGCGTCCTGCAATCCCAGGTTCGCGCCTTGTCCGGCCAGCGGATGCACAGCATGCGCCGCATCGCCGATCAGGGCAAGGCGTGGCAGAACATAATGACGCGCATGCTGCGCGCACAGCGGGAATGCACCCCTGGGGCCCTCGACTGCCAGGTCGCCAAGCACGTAGTCAGACGCCTCGCTCAGCATGCGACCGAGTTCATCGTCGTTCGCAGTCAACGCGCATTCTGCCGTTCCCGCCGTCGTCGACCAGACCACCGAAATCCGCCCGTCCGCAAGTGGCAGCATGCCGAGTGGACCGTCCGCGAGGAACCGTTGTCGCGCAATGCTCCCGTGTGGCTGCTGTGGCCGAAGGTGCGTGACGAACGCCGTCTGTGCGTAAGGCCACGTCGCCACTTCTATACCGGCAGCATCGCGCACGAACGATCGCGCCCCGTCGGCCGCGATGACGAGATCCGCATTAAGCTGTCGACCATCCTCGAGTTCGAGTCGATATCGCTCGCCGTCGCGTTCGATTCCACCGATCGGCGACGCGAAGCGCAGGTTGACGTCCGTTCGGTCGAGCACCCTCAATATCGCGTCCTGCATCAACACATTTTCGACGATAAATCCGAGCTGCGGCACGGCGAACTCATCAGCGTCGAAACGCAATGTGGACGGACCATCCGCTTCGTCGGCTTCGTCCCAGATGCGCATGTGTTCATACCGGCATACGCGCGTCGAGGCGATACGGTCCCATGCGCCGAACGAAGCAATGATGTCGGCCGAGCCCGATGCAATAGCCGAGACCCGTAGCGCGACGTCATCAGTCGCCTGGTACATCGGCCTCGGCGACGCGTCCACAAGCGTGACGCGTAGCGCGTCTGATTGCGCCCCGTGCGCAAGAAGCGCAGCGGTCGTCAGTCCAGTGACGCCACCGCCGACAATCACGATGTCAAAACGCCCCTTCATCGCAACGGCACTCCGCGAGCCAGGCGTGGCAGACGACCGGCAAGGCCCATCATGTTACGCGCGAACATAGATCGGATGCCCGGGACAAGGTCGAAACCGAGCATGCCGATGTTGCGAGCCACCCTTAGCGGCGGTCGCGAACTGCCGAACAGTCGCACGATGCCGTCGGTCAGTCGCACGAGCTTGCCCTGGTCGTTGCGGCGCCAATCGGCGTATCGACGCAACAGCTCCGGGCTGCCCGTGTCTGCTGCTGCGTCCTCATTGCGCGCATCCGCGATACAGTCGCAAAGTGCGGCGACGTCTCGCATACCGAGATTGAATCCCTGCGCGGCAACTGGATGCAGGCCGTGCGCCGAGTTGCCGACGAGGTGTCGGCCATGATCGAGGCTCGCGTCTTCGAGGACTGGCAGCCACAGAAGATCCTTCGCTGGGCGATCGGGAGCTTTCATCCGCGCCTGGCGTTGTCTGCGTCGTT
>DAOWGY010000376.1 GCA_030641695.1 Gammaproteobacteria bacterium | reverse complement strand
TGCCAATCTCCTCAGGCGTACCGAAACTGAGCAACTGGTAATCACCGACAGCACCGATTTCCTCGAGGCGGGCATTGATGCGATCCGGAGAGATCGGTAAATAGAGAACGATAACGTCCGGTAGCTCGTCCGCAGCATTGGTGAACGACACCTCCGCCTCGGTCATTTCCAAGCCCTTCAGGATCATCGTCATCAGCTGTCTCGACGACGACCCGACGGGTCCTGCAAACACCCTCGCACCCTGCAGCAGCAACCTCGGATCGCTTGTGTCGCGACCGCGCCGATAAAAGATATGCAGCACGGTTGGATAAAGCGGCATGACCGCCGTGACGCCCTGCCGATAAGGCTGTGCGTTCGACGCAAAAGCAAGATCGGCGTATCCGGCTTCGATCGCGTCCAACGCTGTCTCCACAGAGTCCGGCACGGGTACCAACGTGATCCTGTGAGTCGAGTTTTGCTCGAATACTTCGACGAGCTCAGCTGCGATCTCCTGATCGAACGGCAACGCCGGAACAAGCAGACGGAATTCCTGCCGTTGCTGGCTGCAGCTCGTCAGTAAACCGAGGATGACAGCGACTAGCAGAAAACGACCTTTACGACTCTTTTCGGATAACCTAACCATAATCATTGCTAAATGTTGGAGCGCTTCTCGAAGCGCGCTTTTATCCCGCCGGGTCGCGCTTCGAGAAGCGCTCCTACAAGCCAGGACTCAGACCAGCCACAGTCGCGCTTCGAGAAGCGCTCCAACGATCAGTACCAAAGAGAAACGAAAATCTGGTAGACGTTTGCCTTGAGCTGGTACAGCGGCTCATCACCGAGCGGAGCGCCCGTGGAGATGTCCCTGAATTCGTCGTAATCGATGATCAGGTGATCAAGCGAAAAATTCAGCGTACCGCGTCTGAAAATGCCCCAGCCCTTGTTCGAGTCGATGAAATCGTAAGTCACCTTGCCCCTGAACGTGCTACTGGTCAGTGGGCTCAACTCCTTGTCGCGGCCGCGGAAGTTAGTCGCCTGCGCGCGCGGGAAAATGTCCCTGAAAAACGCGGCGCCGGTCTGATCGTGATAACGGAACTTGCCCTCGAAGGTGAATGGGCCCCAGGGGTGCACGTACGTCAATGAAAACGTATGCCCGTCGATTTCCCAGGTATCGGTGTAGAACCGGTATTCGGCTTCAAGCGCAGCCCGGTACGGCAGGAAATACCTGGCCCTGACGCCGAGCGCGTTGGATGTGCGGGTTTCCGGATAGAGCTCCGGCTCGAAGCTGAAGCCTTGCGGACTCCCCGGATCGAGGTAACGCACCGAGCGGTACGGATTGTTCAGGAATCCTTCGTCCGTAATCGTCTCGAAATTGACGGTCGCGATCAGGTTGCGCGTGAGAATTTGTGACAGGCTCACGCCATAATGCTGGCGAGTGTTCTCGCGGCGGAACGTCGGGTCGTCCGTACGGCCGACAATGTCTTCACCGTAGGCATAACTCAGGGTCAGTGTGGTCAGGTCGCCGAACATATCCTCGCTGACAGAGAACACATACGTCGTCGAGTCGAAATCCGGTTCCTCACTGCTCACGTAACCAAGCCGCATCGTCGTGTTGCCGCGCAGGTAGTCCATACCCAGCGACCACTGCGTGCGTTCCTCGGTGTAGGGACTGGCAGTGGTAATCACGTCGATCGACGCCGAGCTCACCATATCGATGTAGTAGTTGCCGATGAACGACAGGTTTTTTCCGGCCTGCTTCCTCACCAATACCGATGGCCCGTCGATCGTCACGCCACCACCCTCGTAACGGTGGTAAAGCACGTCGCCACGCTCTTCCGGCAAAACGCCCGCCAGCACGCTTCCCGGCCCGGCCAGGAAAAGTGTCACGATGACGATGCTCTGCCGCAAATTCATCCGGATCGACGTCCTAGTTACAGCCGCAGCCGCCGCCAGCCGCGCCTTCGCCGCCGCGAGCACCTTCACGGGCTTCATAGACGTGCTGAATGTACGAGGTAGACACCGGATCGCTGTCCAGCGCCATGATGGGGTCGGCCAGCCGGTCGCGCTCATATGGCTTGACCCACGGCTCGATACTGCAGCCAGCGAGGCCCGCAAAGACCAGCACAGGCAGCAGAATTCGCACAATTTTCACGGACTTCATAGTCATATCACCTACTTTAGCCATTGATCAGCGCCTCAACCGTGATCCCTGCCTCAGAAGAAAAACGTGAAGCCGAGCGTGCCTTCGAGGTTATGCACGGTCTTTTCTTCGCCCAGGATGTCGATGTCGAACAAGTGGTCACGGAAATCGAGACGCAGGGTCCATGAGTCGTTCAACAGGAACCTGAAACCGGCTCCAAAATTGATCGTGAATCGGTCGTCGTCGGCAAACTCCGTCGAACCCAGGCCCGCGATCAGGTACAGATTGGTGTTGTACGCCCGGCCTTCGCCGATGAAACCCTCGCCCGGCAGGATGTTGTAGCCGAGATTGAGGTTGTAATAGGTCAGCGTGCGATCTTCGAACAGCCGCGCGCCGCCACTCAGTACTTCGAAACTCGTCAGGCCGGCTTCGCTCTGTCCGGCGGTACCTTCGACGAAAAAGCCCTCCGTGAGGTGATAGGCAAACCTGACGCCGTACACCAGGTCCGACCCAAAATCTTCGATGCTCAAGATGCCGGCGAACGCGCCGATCTCGAAGTTCTCCTTGTCGATCGCGGGTTCCTTTATTTCGCGACGTTCGACCTCGGGGTCGATAACCTGCCCCGGCCCTTCGGCCGACGGCGGAGGTGCCTCCTCGGGGCCGAACCCGAACAGGTTCTTCGTAGCTGCACAGCCTTGAAGTGCGGCCATCGCCACTATCGTCGCAATTAGAAAAAGAACGCGAACCCGACTTTCCATTCCTCTACTTCCTCGTTGTCGTTCCGGCTCGTGAATACCACGTAGCTCTTGTACTCAGCCCGCAGCAGGAATCGCCGTGTCGCATAAATGCGGAATCCGGCGCCTACGTGCCCGATTTGGTCGGTGCGATCCTCACCCTGAATGATTGTCGACTTCGGCTCGGTGTGAATCACACCGGCGCCCAGGGTAAAAAACGGCGATACCCGCCATTCGGGCCAGGCTTCATGAACGACGTTAACACTCGCTGTCCAGCCGTTCGAAAAATTTCCCAAAATCTGTGAACCCCATGCCTCTATCGAGACATTTGGGTTGAGTGAGTACCCGCCGTAGACGGAAACGATGTTGGCGCCGCCGAAATCGCCGGCCAGGACGCCGATTTCCCATTTGGCGTTGGTGAAGTCCTCGACGTCCGCCTGCTCGAAGTCGATCTCCGAGCCGTCGGCCTGAAGCGTGAGCTCCATCTGAGCGCGATCGACCCAGCCCTCATCGCCGCCCGCATCGCGCACCAGGAACCAGTCGGTGCGCTGCATGATGATCTCGACCGATTCGCCACGGTCGACGACGTGAAAAATGGGATAACCACGGGCGGGACCCGTACGCATTTCCAGGTACGGGTCGGCGACCGCCACTCTACGAAGCTCCTTGGCGGCCTGTGCTTGTCCGGGGAAGGTAGCCAGAAGCGTCAGAAGCGCCAGGCATGCTACCCAAAATAAGTTAGTTAGCCGGGGCGTCGAATGGGTTGTTGTAGTACTGAGCTCCGACATCTAACCATTCCGCTATTAAGCGTCTCTCCGCTATGGACAAGATGTTGTAATGGATCAAATCATTGGGGTCTTCGAACCGGTCGAAGAAATCATCAGACGCCGCTGCCCCAGCGATTGTGGCGGGCGATGCGATCGGAATCACATCAAAAATCGGGTTTCCATCGATATCGACGCCGACCTGCTGCTGTGCATCAACCAGCGCACCGTTCACCACTTCCTGAAGATTATCAGTAACTAACACCTCGCGATAGGCATGGAAGTGATCCGGCTCATCGGGCGACAGGCCATCCTGCAGCTCGAGCTGTCCCGCGGGCACGCGTACCTGCGCGTTGGCCGGGTCGATCGGTGTGTGGCAGTTGAGGCAATTGTCGTTCAATTGCACGCCGTTGGCGTCCAGAATGGGTACCGGAGGCGTCACGGACTCGTCAAACACGAGGCGTGGCTGGCTCCACAATGGGTGAATGACGGACTCGTAGTTGATCACCGACCGGCAGTTCGAAGACCAGCCTTGCGCGCAGGCAATGCTCGTCGGCAGCGCAGTCGTCAGGTTCGTATACATCATGTCGATATCGACATTGTTGGCCGCGACAACCGGGTCCGCCGTCCAGACGTCGCGATAGATAACGTTCATTGACGGCTCGAGTGACGAACAGCCGCCGCCGGCCGTGCAGGTGATTCGTGCGCGGACCTCGGCCATGGTCTCGCCGATGTCGCCGACGAACCACTGCGGCAATGTATTCGGGAACTCGACACCGGCCGTCTGCGCACCTGCCCAGCCTGAATCGAACGCCTCGCGGCGGCCATGAGACAGCCCGGCATTCGGTACGTGGCAACCGTTGCATTTGAGCTCCTGGCCGGGACGCAACGAAATCCAGTTGCGGTGCCGTGGCGAGATACGCTTGCCGTCTGCATCGAGCACGCTGACCTGCAGCGCCGTGTTGGCGGGCACCTTGACCATGACCGAGCCGTCGGGCTCGATCATCGCGTAAGCGACGATCTCGCGCATGCCATTGACCTGGCTGACGCCGAACGCCGTATTATCGATGTCGAGCAGATCGTCGTCGGGCTGAGACACGGCCTTTACAACGCGCAGGAAACGCGCGGGACGATTGGCCGCCGGCGTTTGTAACGGGTCGGCGAGCACGTCGATATTGGCGACGGCAGAGCCGTCAAAGTCGTAGACACTGCGGATGTTCAATACGGCCTCACCATTACCGGCGAGGGTCGGATCCAGCGGGTAGGTATTCAGGCCGTCGAGGACCGTCGGCGGCGTCGGCCGTGAGTCAGCCGCGACAACTTCGCCGAACAAGAAACCTTCGATGCCCGGAACGACCGGCAACTGCGTGTTATCACGCGGATCGTACATCCAGATACCGTAGAGAGGAGGCGCCACCAGGAATTCACCGATTACCGGCGTTACCGGGTTATCCGGATCGATGACCACGACGTTCGCGAGACGCTCGGGCGTACAAGGTACGATCAGCGGCGCGATCAGCGGATCACCGAAATCGGCCGTTACTTCGATCAGCCGGCATTGGCTCCAGCTGACCAGTAACCTGCCGGTACCGTCCTGGATCGGATACGCAGATCCGTAGCGACCACCTGGCGACGGTCCGGCTTGCGTCACAACCTGGTTGATCGTCGCGTCTGCCTGCGCCGGACCATTCAGTACACCGATGTTCGGCGCCGTGGGCTGTGTGTTCTCAAGATACATCGGCGTATCAATCGTGATCAGCTCACCACCACCTTCAGAGTCTGTGAACGGGCGGATCAGCGTCATCA
>DAOWGY010000181.1 GCA_030641695.1 Gammaproteobacteria bacterium | reverse complement strand
GGCGTCCTACGACACTCTTTGGGAAAGTTGGGCAGCGATGGATGCGGAAACAGTTGCTACGCCGGAATCTGAAGAACGGTTTGCGCGCCTGCAGTCAACAGGGACCGAATTCCTCGGCACCGTATTTGCTCGCGAAGTGCGACTGAAGCCGCAATAGAAAGCCAATCCAGGACGACAGTCCAAAGCAGTTTCCGGAATCACCCTGGTCGAAGGCATTCCCGATGACTGATATTGGCCGAGTGGTCATGCCACGGTTTCGTGGACACCTCGGGGTGACAACTTGCCATTGCGCACTTCTAATACAGAGCGCGTCCCACAACCTCCTCGGCGATGATGCCAATACTCCAGGACACCACAGGGATAAGCAGGTAAAGGACAAGACGAGCGTAGGTCGAGGTGGTGAACGGCCACTCGGGAACGCTTTCGACGAGGCTTCGGTATGAGATCAGGTCCGCCATTTCACCACTTCGTCGGCTAGCGTCTGAGTTCCGAAATGTATTTCGGTGTTTCGTGATCTCCCCGTTTACCCAGGCCAGCTCCGATTCCTTCGACTGTCGGATTCTATTTTTCACTCCGCGCACTGGGGATAGCAATGCAAGGGTAGTCACGACCAGCGTTGAGCCGCCGATTACTATCATTAGCTGTCCGAACCCCGTTTCCAGCATCATCAGGCTCCAGATTGACAGCAATCCAATGAGCAGGAGGGCGTTCGTGAGCCCCTGCTGCGTAAAGGGCGCAAGCGGTGAAAGGTCGAGTAGGTTTATGTTGCGAAGCCTCTTCGCGATACGCGACAAGCGCATTGACACCGTGATGACAGCGTAGACAAGCCACAATTGCCACACGAAAAGCAATGGCCCGAGAACGCGGTGCCACGCGACTTCCGGAGTCCACGTCGACAGGCTCCAGGGTGTCTCTGGCACGGGCGGAACCATGTAAGGTGCTGCGAACGCGATCGCCAAACCAAGTATTCCGGTGATCACGAGCCCGCGTGCGCTGAGCCTGATCGACGCCGCCAGCGTCTCGCATTCTTCGCGAGTGCAGTTCAATGCCCCCTGTAGTACGCGCACAGTCTGTCGGCTGCTTCGAAGAACGTGCAGGAAAGCCGCCGGAAGATATCCCATCACGAGGCAGAGCACGACAGCGAGTCGAACATCGCGCAGAACGCCGCTTGAGACTCTGGCCAGTGCGTCAAATTCACCTTCGACCAGGAGCGCGTCCCAACGACCCAGCGCACTCTCAATCACTAGCAGAATCGCAATGAGCATTCCGCTGATACTAATACCGAGCCAAAGGGGCGATATTCGATCGATCATCCTTCGATTTGTCATGTCAGAAGCTCTGATCGCCAGACCATTTGAATATTAACGTAGCTTGGGTCTGTGAATCGGCATCTTTCCAAGAACTTAAAAATTCAGCAATATAGTGGCATATGGGCGTCCGCTCCCGACCGCATGAACCAGATTCATAGAATTGAGATCACCATGAAAATAGTCATATTGTTTGTAACCGCCACGCTACTGTGTTCCGGGACGGTTACAGCACAGGACATTCACTCCAGGCACGCCCAAAAGACCCTGGAGATTTATACCCGCATTATTGGTGTGGAATCCTCCAAGAATCTCGGCAATGTGCCAGAGGTCGCAAACTATCTTGCCAGTGAGCTCATTGCCGCGGGCTTCCCCGAAGAGGATGTGGAAGTGCTGCCGGTTGGTGAAACCGCTGTCTTTATCGCCAGGTATCGGGGCGATGGCTCCTCTGGTAAAGCGCCAATTCTCATATTGGGCCACATGGACGTGGTGGAGGCTCTTGAGCAGGATTGGGAGCGGCCACCGTTCGAGCTAACCAAAGACGATACCTATTTCTATGGCCGGGGCACTATCGATAACAAGTTCGGCATTGCCCACGTCACGTCGACCTTCATTCGCCTGATGAAAGAAGGTTTTGTGCCTAATCGAGATCTGATCATTGCCTTCTCCGGTGACGAAGAAAGCGGGATGATAAGCACACGCGTGCTGGCCTATGAACGTGAAGACCTCGCTGAAGCCGAGTTCGCACTTAATTCCGATGCCGGTGGGGGCACCCTCAGTGCCGCTGGTGAGCCGGTTGTCTACCGAATTCAGGCGGCTGAGAAAACCTATGTCACCTGGGAGATTACGGTACGCAATCCGGGTGGGCACAGCTCACGCCCCAGGCCGGACAATGCGATCTATGATCTGGCGAGTGCGGTTTCCAGGATACAGGGCTACCAGTTTCCCGTTCGCTGGAACGATATGACGCTGGAGTATTTCAATGAGACAGGCCGGCAACTCGGCGGTGAGCTGGGCGAGGCGATGATTCAATTCGCGAAAAACCCCGAGGACCAGGCAGCTGCCGATCGCCTGGCAATAGAGTCGTCCTACGTAGGCACTACTCGAACCACCTGTGTGGTCACAATGTTGAAGGCGGGCCACGCTGAAAATGCTCTCCCTCAATCCGCTACGGCCACAGTCAATTGTCGTGTATTCCCAGGCGTTCCAACAGCTGAAGTCGAGAAAACGCTGAGGCAAGTCATCAGCAACGAAGCGGCAGAATTCAAGCAAACTTACGCGGCAACTGAGAGCCCGGTTTCGGAATTACGGGAAGATATTCGCGCTGCTGTCAGTGAGGCGGTGCATGTTCGTTACCCAGAGGTACGGATTCTCGCCTACATGGAATCAGGTGGCACCGATGGAATGCACTTTCGCAGTGCCGGAATTCCAACATGGGCGACGAGTGGCATTTTTATGAATCCCGATGAGATGTTTGCCCATGGACTCAACGAAAGGGTGCCCATAAAGGCCTTTTACGATGCCCTGGATCACTGGAGTATTATTCTCAGGGATTTGGCGGGCGACTGAGCAACAGGTCGGATCACAAGCGACACCAATTCAGGAGCTACCAGATAACTGTGGAGGCGTCGAAGACGGGGCCGTCGACACACACTCGTTTCATCGCCGGGCCATCGGTCGTGTTGATTTTCACCACGCAGCCGGCGCAGCCGCCGACGGCGCAGGCCATGAACTCCTCGAGCGATACGTGGCAAGGCAGGTCATAGCGTGCCGCGAGGTCGGCGACGGCCTTCAGCATCGGCGTCGGGCCACAAGCGAAGATCTCGACGTCTGACAGTTCGGTGGCGTCGAGACCTTGTAGCCACTGTTCGGCCAGGTCCGTGACGTAGCCTTCGTGGCAGCCGTCGTAGCCTTGCAGGCTCGTCAGACGTGCCGGTACGTCCCAGCTTTCCAGCAAGGGCATCGTACTGGTGGTGTTTTTGTCGATTCCGGCGACAGGCAGAGCGGACTTCTGCAGGTCAAACGGAAACGGAATCTCCGAGCCGAGTATTGCCAGGGAACGCCACTCATTATCGTGCCGCCTCATTACGTCCGCCAGGTACACGATTGGCGGAATGCCGACGCCGCCGCCGATCAACAATGCGGTGGGCCGATCCTCATGCAGGCAAAACGGCTGGCCGATCGGGCCGAGCAGGCTTACGGTATCACCGGTCCGCTTGCGAGCCAGCAGGTGCAGGCCTTCGCCGACAATCTTGTAGAGCACTTCTATCCAGTCGTCTACGGCGCGCATGATCGATAAAGGCCTGCGCATCGGTAACTCTTCGTCGCAAGTAATATGAACGAAGGTGCCTGCCCGCGCGGCTGCAGCGCACTTCGGTGCCCGGATGCGCATGATGTACTGGTTGCCCGGATAGGCATCGTGGCTCAGGACCTCGCCGGCCTCGACGAAAATCGTGTTGCGATTGCGTTGCGCGTCTTTTTGCGCGGCCGTAATCAACGTCGCTCCAGCGACTTCGCGACCCTTTCAAGTACCGCCATGCGAACCGCAACGCCGTTGGCTACCTGTTCCGTAATCACGGACTGAGCGCTATCGGCAAGCGCACCCTCGATCTCGACGCCGCGATTCATCGGGCCCGGGTGCATGACGATCGCGTCGGGTTTCGCTAGCCGCATGCGATTCCGACTGACGCCGTAGCTGGCAAAGTACTCGTCAGGTCCCGGTATGCCGTCGAGGTTGGGGATGCGCTCGCGTTGAATGCGCAGTGCCATGATCACGTCTGCGTCGGCGAGGCCGTCATCGAGGTTGTCGATGATGTTCGCGAACGGCATATCGTCGGCGTCCGGCGCCATCGCGGCGGGCGAGATCAATCGCAGCGCGCCGACGCCGAGTGTCTGCAGGCCGAAGGCGGCGGATCTCGCGACTCGAGAATGACGAATATCGCCGACAATCGCGACGGTCAGGTCAGCGAAGCTTCCTTTGTGTCGCCGGATCGTCAACAGATCGAGCAAACCCTGCGTGGGATGAGAAACGTCGGATTCACCGGCATTGAGGATGCTGACGTGATCTTTGACGTGCCTGGCGATGTAGGCTGGTACGCCGACGCTCGCGTCGCGTACGACCATGATGTCGCAGCGCATCGCCTCGAGCGTATAGATAGTGTCGAGAATGCTCTCGCCTTTTTTTCGCGACGAGGTATTGACGTCGAGATTGAGGACGTCAGCGCCGAGACGCTTGGCGGCAAGGTCAAACGACGCACGTGTGCGCGTGCTCGGCTCGAAGAACAGGTTGGCCACCGTGCGCCCGGCGAGCGCGTCGCTGCGTGCTGGCAAGTTGTCCTCGGGAGTCAGAAATCCTTCCGCGTCGTCCAGCAAATCAACCAGCAGGGGCATGTCGAGCCCCTCGAGCGTCAGCAAATGTCGCAGTTCGCCGTGGTCATTCAATTGCAGACTGGCTTCGTCTTCAGGGATTCGATCGGCTTTGGCAGCATTCATCGGGCGGGAATTCTACATTAACGTCCGGCGAGATACCTTTCTGCGATAAAAACGGCCGCAGCGGCGTCGATATCCTGCTTTTTGATTCGGCCCCTGGTGCCTTCGGAACGCGCCGCTTTGAGGGCCTCTTCCGCCTCGATAGACGAATAGCGCTCGTCAATCGTTTCGACCGGCAACTCGTAACGCTGGAGCTCCTTGATGAAGGCTTCAACCGCTGTCGTCATCTCCCCCGGAGAGCCGTCCGCATGCATGGGCATGCCGACGACGAGCCGCGCCGGATGCCACTCATCGACGATCGACCGGATCCTGTCGTGGTCGATACCGCCGTCGCTGTTCGTGACGACTCCGACGGGGCTTGCCGACGCAGTGATGTCCTGTCCGACCGCAATGCCGATGCGGCGCAGTCCGTAGTCGAACGCCAGTATAGTCTCGGGCATTTGTTGTCAGGCGTGGCCTGCATCCGTGGACATACGGCTGATGTCGATGCCGATCTCGCGGGCGGCCGCGGACCAGCGATCAATGAAGGGCATATCGAAGACAATGTCCGGCGTGGCCGGCACGTTGAGCCAGGAATTGGCGAGCATCTCGTGTTCGAGCTGACCCGCTTCCCAACCAGCGTAACCGAGTGCGACCAGCGCCTTGTCCGGGCCATCGCCCGTGGCCATCGCATCGATAATGTCGCGTGACAAGGTCAGGCAGATGTCATCGGAGACCGGCAGCGAGTTTTCGTAGCTATGTGCCGTGTCGTGCAGTACAAAGCCGCGTTCCGGGCCGACGGGCCCGCCCATGAGTACGGGATCGTCCGCCGTGCCGGGGTCCGAGTCTTCCAGGTCGAGTTGCTCGAACAGACCGCCGAGTTTCAACGTTAATGGCCGGTTGATGACGATGCCGAGGGCGCCCTCGTCGTTATGTTCGCAAATGAGGGTTACCGTGCTGCTGAAATTCGGGTCCGCCATGCCCGGCATCGCTATCAGCAGCTGATTAGCCAGCGTTCCGGAGGTCTCCATACGGACAGTATCCGCTCTGCTGAGAGCCCGTACAACCGGCGCTGGGTGATGCTTTGGCTACTGCTTCGCGACGCTCGCCGCAGGGGGCACAAATTCCTCGCTGAACAGCCACTTGTACGCGAAGCGCAGGCTGTCGTAGTCGGCGCGAATTTCCGCAGGGAACGGATCGAACGGTGACGCGCGCCGCAATATGTCGAGTGCGGCCTGGTCGAGGACCCTGGAGCCGCTGGACTTGCGGACGATGACCTCGGCAAGTTGGCCTGATGAATCGATGCTGACCTCGAGAGTCGGACTGCCAGTCAGCCCATCGAGCTCGCCGAGATTCGGAAAATACTCGTCGCCCACGGCCTCGATGCGGCGTTTCCAGTTATCGAGGTATGCGGCAACCACCGATTCTCTCGTGTCGGCGCTGATAACGAGCTGCCGCGGGTCGTCATCGTGAATCAGTAATGTGGCGATGTTGTCTTGCGGTAGCGGCAAGGTTGCCTCCGAGCCTGCTTCGAGGGCGAGTGCTGTGCTGGTGTCGGGTCGCGGATCGATGCGCGGGTCGTCCGTCACCCGTTGATCCTGCTCGGTGGCGGATGCGAGTAACTGATCGGCGCTAACCTCGTGCTCCGTCGACTCCATGAAGCTGTCACCGAACTCGTCGCCGGGATTATCGATCGGAGACGGGCTCTCCAGTGGTGCGGATGGTCGAACTTGTTCAGCCGTGTTGCCGCCGCCCTCCTGGCTGGCCTGCGCCAGGTACTCGGCGCGGTCCGGCCGATCGATTCGCTGATCCGGATCGGCCACGATCGTGACTTCGAGCGAGATGGCGTCGCTGAAGTCGTCGAGTAACGCCGGATTGAACGTTACGCCGATAATGAGAATGCCGTGCACCAGTGCTGCGAGAAACAGCATTGCCGGCAACCGGTCGGGCACCGGTTCGGTGATGAGGCGCAACTCATCGAGGGGCTCTGTGTTGAGGGCGATTTCGACCATATCCCGGGGCGACCGTGTTGGCGCGAATGATCCGCCATTTCTGCTAGGTAAACAAGCGCTTAGCGTTGGAGCGCTTCTCGAAGCGCGACTCGTCGTCGAGCGCCGCCGCTATCGGTCGCGGTCCGAGGACCGCTCCAACAGTACGATTCAGTCTAGCGCGCTACGTCGCTGCGTTTTGAGACTTGCGTCACCCCTTCAGACGGCTTTCGATGGCGTCGAACATCAGGCCGGCGGTGTTGGTGCCGAACTGCTCGTCGATCTCACGCATTCCGGTCGGGCTGGTGACATTGACCTCGGTCAGGTAGTCGCCGATCACGTCGATGCCGGCGAAGATAACACCGCGCTCTTTGAGAACCGGCCCGACGCGAGCGCAGATTTCGCGGTCGCGGTCGGACAATTCCTGACCTTTACCGACGGCGCCCATGACCAGGTTGCCGCGGTTGTCGTCAGCCGACGGAATGCGCGCGAGCGCATACGGCACCGGCTCACCGTCCATCAGCAGGATGCGTTTGTCGCCCAGGGAAATCTCGGCAATATAAGTCTGTGCCATCGCGAACTGGCGACCGAAGTCGGTCAGAGTCTCGAATACGACGTTCGCATTCTTGTCACCTTGTTTGATGACGAAAATGGACCGACCGCCCATGCCCTCGAGTGGTTTAACGACGACATGGCCGTGCTCGGCGAGGAATTTCCGCATCTCGTCCATCGAACGCGTAATTAACGTCCTCGGCGCGAGTTCCGGGAACCATGCCGTATAGAATTTCTCATTCATGTCGCGCAGCGCCTGCGGGTTGTTCATGATCAGCGCACCCGCCTGCCCGGCTCGATCCAGGATGTACGTCGTATAGATGTATTCCATATCGAACGGCGGATCCTTGCGCATCAGGATGACGTCGAGGTCGCCAAGCGCGATTTCCTGTTGTGCCTTGAATTCCCACCAGCAGCTACGGTCGTCCTGCACGCTCAGTTGTCGCGAGCGACCGAGAGCCGTACCCGAAACAACCTTCAAATCCGACTGATTGAAATAGTAAATCTCGGCGTTGCGGCGGGTGGCCTCGAGCAACATTGCAAGGGAACTGTCCTTGTAGGGCGTGATGGATTCGATGGGATCCATGACGATGCCGACACGCAAGGACTTGATGGCCATTCTGAATACAGCTTCCTGACTGTTGCGGAGCGGCCAACTATAACAGCGCGCAAGCGGCAAACGTCCGAATTCTGGGCGATTTTGGTGTCTGCGGCGCGCGTCGTAGCAGGACTTATGTCAATATGGTACAAGTCGGTCTTCCTGAACAATTCATGGTGCCTGGCGGCCATTATTCAGGGGTTGGGGAATTGCAAGAACGAGTCGCAAAGATTCGCATAATCGTGAGGGTATCCGGTGTCTACTAGTGCATCTCGAAGTCTGAATGGCCTCAAGATTCTCGTTATTGATGACAGCAAAACCATTCGCCGTACGGCCGAGACCTTGCTGACCAAGGAAGGCTGTCAGGTCTTCACCGCTATCGACGGCTTCGATGCCTTGTCAAAGATCGCTGACCATCAGCCGGACCTGATTTTCGTTGACATCATGATGCCGCGCCTCGACGGCTATGAAACCTGCTCGTTGATCAAGCACAACAAGATGTTCAAGGAAACGCCCGTAATCATGTTGTCGAGCAAAGACGGTCTCTTCGACAGGGCGCGCGGCAGGATCGTCGGTTCGGAGCAATACCTGACGAAACCGTTTACCAAGGACGAATTGCTGGGCGCCGTATCGAACCAGATCGGCTGATGGCCCGACACACATTGTCATTACTCTGCAAAAGGAAGCACTGATGGCAGTCATTCTGATTATCGACGATTCGCCAACCGAGCTGCATTTGTTTCAAAACATGCTCGAGAAAAACGGCTTTGGTACGCTGGTCGCGGACAGCGGCGAGGAAGGGCTGCGGCAAGCCAAGGCGTCGCGACCCGATTGCATACTGATGGATGTCGTAATGCCTGGAATGAATGGTTTCCAGGCGACTCGCAAACTGACCCAGGACCCGGCCACATCGGGCATACCGGTCATTATCATCACATCGAAAGATCAGGAAACCGACAAGATCTGGGGCATGCGCCAGGGTGCGGTGGAATACCTGGTCAAACCGATTGGCGAAGGTGACCTCGTGGGCAAAATCAATGCGGTGATGGCTGCCTGAATGGGTGTTTCCGCCGAGCTCGCGTCCCTCGTCAAGCAGCCGTTCGAGCTGCTGCGCGAGATCGAGCGGCGCAGCGTCAGTGCGCACTCCGGTGCCGGCGGTACGTCGATGCAGGCGGAGTGGGTCGGCATCGGATTTCGCATCGGGGAAGAGCAGTTTGTGGCCAGTCGCGAGCAGGTGCGCGAGGTCCTGATGTTGCCTGAGTCGATGACGCGCGTGCCAGGCTCGAAGCGCTGGCTGCTCGGCATCGCGAATCTGCGTGGGCACCTGTTGCCCCTCGTCGACGTAAAGTTGCTACTGGGTAGTGGGCGTACGACATTGCGGCGTACGACCCGCGTCGTCTCGGTCAATCATCGCGACATTCCAGCCGGACTGGTCGTTGACGAAGTGCAGGGGTTTCGTCGTTTCATGGACCATGAATACACCGATAAAACACCCGAAACTGTCGTGCGCTGCGACCGTTACGTGGCGGGTGGATATCAGCGTGGCGACGACACCTGGCCAATCATGAATCTGTTCGATTTTGTCGAGAGCAACCTGTTTTTGCAGGCGGCAGAGGAATGACCTCGCCGTCGATAGCGCGGACTGGATGCCGGGCTCGAGTCATTTACTGAGTTACATTTCATGGCCAAAAAAACTGACACCACATCTGTATTCCGAATCATCGCGTTGCTGATAGCCGTATCACTGATCGCTGCAGCGGCATTGATCTATTTGCAGTTGACAGGTGGCGGTAACTCGTCTTCGGCCGAACTCGCCGCTTTATCGCAGGCGATCCCGGCGCGTACGGCGAATGCACTGGCCGGGCGCGGCGGCGCATTCGACGTTCTCGATCGCAGTGTGAACCGGCTCGCCGAACTGCGTCGTGGCGCCGGTGTGCCGGGCAGCTCGGCAGACTGGCAACAGCTCGAGTCACGCGCATCCGCGATCCTTGCAAAACGCACGGCGATCGAACCAATAGCCGGCATCGGCGACAGCACGGCCGCGATTCTGCAACTCTCCAACGAGCTTCTGACTCGCTCCGGATCGACGGCGGTTATTCAGGAGTTCCAACAACGGGCCAGTGCTATTGCGGTAACCGCCGCCAGCCTTGCGGGTACCGCCGATGCCACGGCAGATACGGCAGTCATGGCAGAGGACGTAGCGTTTCTGCGCTCCGTTAACGATGCATTGTCGGGCGAAACAACGCTATTGGACATTACACCGCTGGACGAGGATGGCTACAGCACTGTCCTCGAGCCACTCGCGGGCCACATTGCTAACCTGGAAGTGCAGATCGAGGCCGTTGCCGGCAACGTCAGTCAGCTGGCCGGCCTGGATGCGGCGCAGGGCGAGGTGGCCTCGGCCGCCGCCAAGCTTGCCAGCGCATTTGACGGCTCGGACGCCGGCATTGCTGGCGTGTTGCCAGGCTTCCTCATGATCGCGTGGGTCCCCGTCGGACTCGTGTTGTTCGCACTTGTGCTCGTCGCCATGCTCGTCATCCTGAACATGCGCATGGCCAAATTCGAGCGCCTCGCACGTGATCAGGGTGATCAGAACGAACGCAACCAGCAGGCAATCCTGCGCTTGCTCGATGAAATGGGCAGTCTTGCCGACGGCGATCTGACGGTTGAGGCGACGGTAACCGAAGACATCACCGGCACGATCGCCGATTCCTTCAACTACGCGATCGAAGAACTCAGGAAACTCGTGACGACGGTCAACGAGACCGCGATCATGGTTGATTCCGCGGCGAAGCAAACGGAAAGTGCAGCAATCCACATGTCGCGTGCGGCGGATAATCAAACCCGGGAAATCAATGCGGCAACAGAGTCGATCGTGTCGATGGCAGCGTCGATCGAAGAGGTGTCCGGCAACGCCGAGCGCTCATCCGACGTTGCGCGCCACTCGGTCGAGGTTGCACACAAGGGCGGTGAGGCAGTGCGGCGAACGATCGATGGCATGAACACGATTCGCGAAACCATCCAGGACACGTCGAAGCGAATCAAGCGCCTTGGCGAAAGCTCGCAGGAAATCGGCAATATCGTCGAGCTGATCAATGACATTGCCGAACAAACGAACATTCTCGCCCTGAACGCGTCAATCCAGGCGTCGATGGCAGGCGAGGCCGGCCGTGGTTTCGCCGTGGTGGCCGACGAGGTGCAGCGACTCGCGGAACGATCCACGAATGCGACGAAACAGATCGAGGTCCTGGTCAGTACGATTCAGGCGGACACCAAGGAAGCCGTCGTATCGATGGAGCGCAGCACGACGGACGTCGTCGGTGGTGCCCTGCTTGCCGAAAATGCGGGTGCAGCGCTGGACGAGATCGAACAGGTGTCGAACCAGATCGCGACCCTTGTGCAGAACATATCGAGTTCGGCACGCCAGCAGGCGGGATCGGCCGCCGATGTAACCCGGCGCACGACGAAACTGCGCGAAATCAGCGATCAAACGGGCAAGGCGGCGACCGCGACCGCGGCCGCCATCTCCAAGTTGTCAGAATTTGCGACGCAGCTCAGAAAGAGCGTCGCCGGATTCACCTTGCCAGGCGGGGCGATGAGGGGCGCCACCACCCAAATGAAGGCGACATCGTCTAACGCGACCGGTGGGGGCGCCGGGCAAAAAGTGAGCGCAGGCTAGTTTCACGGCGACGATGACGGGCGATACCGGCATGACAGAACAGCGCGAGCAGGGGGCGATCGAGAGCCCCATCAGTGCGCTGGCTATCATCAGCACCGAGCTGATGGAGACGGTCCGTAATGCGCATCTCGCGATCGAGGATTGCGTCGACGGTCGAGGCGGGTCTGCGGCGCTCGCACGCGCCGGTGAGTTGCTCCACCAGGCACGCGGCGCCCTGCAATTGGCCGAGACCTACGGCGCGGCGTTGCTCGCGGAAGAGATGGAACTCGCCTGCAAGTATCTCGCATCGCTACGGGCCGGAAAGGGTCGTGAGGATGGCCTCGACGCATTGACGCGTTCGATGGTACAGCTGCCGGCGTACATCGAACGGCTACTCGCCGGTGGCCGGGATATCGCGCTCGTGCTGCTGCCGATGCTTAACGACTTGCGCGCCGCTCGTGGCGAACCGCTGCTATCCGAGGGCACCTTGCTGCTCCTGAACCTGTCGCCGAGTCGCGGCGAAAGTGCGGCGGCTCGCCCGAAGGCCAGCGGCGAAGATCCGGTACTGGTGGCGACTCGCCTGCGACCGAAATTCCAGTTGGCGCTGCTTGGCTGGATCAAGGGCGGCAATACGCAGCGGCATCTCGATACGCTGGCGAAAGTCATGGCAGCGCTCGAAAACTCGGCGACTCGTGACGACATGTACCAGTTATGGTGGGTCGCCGCCGGCGTTCTCGAATCGTTACAGAATAGCGGGCTGGAGACTTCAGTCGCACTGAAACGGCTCCTGGGTCAGACCGACCGACAGATCAAGCTCCTTATCGACGAAGGTGTCGAATCGTTCGACAAGCATCCTGTCGACGATCTGCTCAACAATCTGCTCTATTACATCGCCAGATCGAGTACCGCCGGCCCACGCATCAGCGAAATCCGCGCGGCGTTCAATCTTGCCGAACTGCTGCCCGGAGACGAGCAGGTAGAGCGTGCGCGCGAGGCGCTATCCGCGCCGAGCGTCAAGCTCATGAAGACGGTCGCCGCCGCGATCAAGGAAGATCTCGCCAGGGTCAAGGACGTGCTGGACATCTTCGTCCGCACGGGAATGAACAAGTCGTCGGAACTCGTTCCGCAACTCGAGTTGTTGAAGAAGATCAGTGACACGCTCGGCGTGCTGGGACTCGGCGAGCTTCGCAGCGACATTGATGGCGAAATCGACCGGCTCAAATCGGTCGTCGAACGCGGCGGCGTTACCAGCGAACAGATCATTCTCGATATCGCGTCCACACTGTTGCGCGTCGAGGACCGGCTCGACCAGCAACTCGTTCGTCTCACCATGCCGCAGGATGCGCTGGCCGACATTTACCCGGAGATGTCGCCGCAAGATGCGGCCGACTATCAGCAGGTCGCCGAATCCGTTATGCGCGAGTGCATCATCAACCTCGCGCGTATCAAGGAGACGATCGGACAAAGTCTCGTCTCGCAGGCGCCATCCCAGGGACTGGACAGCGTGCCATCGCTGGTGCGCGGCATCAAAGCCGGCCTGATGATGCTGAACAAGACGCGCGCCATGGAAGTCATGGAGCGTATTGGCAAGCTGATTATGCTTACGCTGCAAGGCGGCGGCCCGTCCAGGCTCACGCAAAAAGAAACGGACCGGCTGGCGGATGCAATCGTCAGCATCGAGTACTACATGGAGACCGTCAAGGCAGGCCGCGCGGAACCATGGTACATGCTTGATAACGCGGAAGCGTGCCTGACCGTGCTGCGTGACGTGGGGTTGCGACTCGAGCAGGAAGAGGTCTCCGAAGCGCCCGCCACGACAATGAGGATTCCGCAGGCGGAGATTGAGGCGCAAGCGGCACGGGTTTCCCCACAGGCAACCGAGGTCATGCCGCTGCCGGTCGTGGCACCTGACGCCGAGCACCTCGATCCGGAATTGCTCGAGCTGTTCATCGAGGAAGCGAAAGAGGAAGTCGCATCGATCAAGCGCAACCTGCCGGTCTGGAGCGACTCGCCCGATGACATGGAGACGCTGATTACCGTGCGCCGGTCGTTTCACACGCTCAAGGGAAGTGGCCGCATGGTCGGCGCCGAGCGTATCGGCGAGTACTGCTGGGCCGTTGAAAATCTACTGAACAAGTTGATCAACCGCACTCTCGTGCGTACGCCGCCGATGATTGATTTCATTCTCGAAGCCGCCGGCGCCGTCCCGGAACTGGTTGAGCAGCTGGAAGTTGGTGCCGAGCCCGGCGCCGACATCAGCCTGCTCATGGCACGTGCAAACGCTTTTACCGAAGGCGATCCGAATGCGGCCGTATTGACGATAGAGTCAGCAACGCCCGCTGTCGAAGACGACGAGCCGGCGCTGGAAATGGACCCGGTATTGCTCGACATTTTCTCGAAGGAGACGGCCGGGCATCTCAAGGTCATTGTCAATTATCTAAAAGCTTGCGAAGGCCATCGGCCACCGTTCGACGTCACCGACAAACTGTATCGTGCCTGTCATACGCTGCACGGCAGCACGAACATGGCGAATGTGGAGCGTGGCGTTGCCGTCGCCGGCGCACTGAATCGCTTCGTCCGGCGAGTTCATGACTTCAAGGTCGGCTTTCAGCAGTCGGGCATCGACGCATTGAAGGCCGCCGCGAGGGCGATTGCGACGATCGTCGGTGACATCAACAGGCCCGAGGAGAATCGCGCCGATTACACGGCGCTGGTCGAGCATTTGACGCGCCTCGCGAACGCCGTACATCCTGACGGCACCGTTGTCGACGTGCCGGAGCAAAAGGCTCCCGGCAAAGCTCCCGTCAAGGCGCCTGTCAAGGCGCCCGAGCCGGTCATCGAAGCCGAGCCGGCAGAGGCGGATTACGACAAGGAGATCGCCTCGATATTCACCGAGGAGTCCGCGGAGTTGCTCGAATCGGCGGACAAGGCTTTCGGCGAATGGGCGAAAAACAAAGCTGCAAAACAGGCCGTCGATGAACTCAAACGTCACCTGCATACGCTCAAGGGTGGCGCGCGCATGGCCGGTATCAAGGCGATGGGCGATCTGAGCCACGAGCTCGAGACATTACTGATTTCCGTCGACGACGGCCGTGTCAAAGCCAGCCCCGGTGTAGAGGAGTTGTTGCAGCGAAGTATCGACGAGTTGCATCGCATGCGTGACATGGTGATCGCCGGCAAAGCCGTCCCGGTGGCGACGGAACTCGAACAAAGCATCAGAGAAGCCAATGCGGGTTTCGAGGTTGCAAGCGACGCAGACGTTGAATTGGCGGCGGCGGAAACGGGCGTGCAACCGGCCGAGTTTACGATCGAGCCTGATGACACGGTCAGTATGGTCATCATCGATTCGCCGTTGGCGGACGACCTCGCGGAGATTGTCGTTGACGCGACCGCGCAAGCTGAGCCCGAGCCAGAACCCGAGCCAGAACCCGAGCCGGAACCCGAGCCCGAGCCTGAGCCAGAGCCAGAGCCAGAGCCAGAACCCAAACCAAAACCCAAACCAAAACCAGAACCCAAACCCGCCAGGAAGAAGGCGGCGCGGCCGGCCGCCGATCTGCGCCGCGTACAAAAGGGCGAGGCGCGCCAGGAATTCGCGCGTATCGACGCCGAACTCCTCGAGGATCTGTTGAACGCTGCCGGCGAAATCAGCATTTATCACTCGCGCCTGAGCCAGCAGATCAGTTCGATCGAGTTTCACGTTGAAGAATTCGAGCAGACGGCCGCGCGACTGCGTGATCAGCTGCGCAAGCTCGAGATCGAAACCGAGGCGCAGATCATGGCGGGTCACCAGGACACGCTGGTTGCAAAGGATTTCGATCCGCTTGAACTTGATCGCTACTCGACGATCCAGCAATTGACTCGTGCGCTCGCCGAGTCGGCGAATGACCTGGACAGCATCAAGGAGCTGCTGCAATCGGTGACGACGGAGGCGGAAGGCCTGCTCGTCCAACAGTCGCGAGTAACTGCCGAGTTGCAGGACGGCCTCATGCGCACGCGCATGGTGCCGTTCGAGCGCCATGTGCCGCGGCTGACACGCCTGGTACGACAAATCGCGGACGACGTCGGTAAGCGCGCTGAACTCGCCGTCGAAGGTGCGTCCGGCGAACTCGACCGCCAGGTGCTCGACAAAATGTTGCCACCGTTCGAGCACATGCTCAGGAACGCGGTTGTTCATGGCATCGAGGAACCCGACGTTCGCCAGGGCAACGGCAAGCCGGCAACGGGGCGGCTGACGATTCGCCTGCATCGCGAAGGCGCGGAAATGGTTATCGACGTGGCGGACGATGGCGCCGGCCTCGATGTCGAAGCGATTCGACGCAAGGCCTACGAACTCGATCTGCTCAAACCGGACACCAAGGTCACGGATGAGGAGATCATGCAACTCGTCCTCACGCCGGGCTTTTCGACGGCGGGCAAGGTCACTCAGGCTGCCGGCCGCGGCGTTGGCATGGATGTCGTCGCCAACGAGGTCAAGAAACTAGGTGGTTCACTGCAAATATCTTCCGTGACGGGGCAGGGCACGAACTTCACGGTGCGGCTGCCGTTTACTCTGGCGATTACCCAGGCCCTGATCGTGCGCACGGGCGACGAGATTTACGCGATGCCTCTGCCATCTGTCGAAGGCGTTGCACGCATACCGCGCGGCGAACTCGAGAACCTGTTGAACCAGAGCGAGCCGAGCTACCAGTATGGCGAAGAACACTACCGATTCCGCCACCTCGGCATGTACCTTGGTGGCCAGGCAGCCAAGTTGCCGCAAGACGAGGCGTTCGTGTCCGTTATCCTCGTGCGCGCCGGCGAATATTCGGCGGCGCTGCTGACCGACGAAATGCTGGCCAGCCGGGAGATTGTCGTGAAATCGGTCGGGCCGCAGCTCGCGAGCATTCGCGGAATCGCCGGCGCAACGATCCTTGGCGACGGCCGCATCGTCCTGATTCTCGACGTCAATGCGCTGGTGCGCACAGGTGCCCCCGTCGTTGAACTCAAGAAGGCGGCGCCGGCGCCCACCGACGACCGACCGCTCGCGCTTGTCGTCGACGACTCGATCACGGTACGTCGCGTCACCGAACGCTTCCTGCAACGTCATGGCATGCGGGCATTGACGGCGAAAGACGGACTGGATGCGATCAGCGTGCTTCGGGATAACAAGCCGGACATCATCCTGCTCGATATCGAAATGCCGCGTATGGACGGCTACGAGTTTGCATCGCACATTCGCAATGACGATCGCTTTGCGGAGGTGCCAATCATCATGATCACGTCGCGTGTGGGCGATAAACACCGCGCGCGTGCCATCGAACTCGGCGTCAATGATTATCTCGGTAAGCCGTATCAGGACGCGCAGTTGCTGGAGGCGATACAGCGCCAGCTCGAAGAAAGAGGAATCCATATCTCGTGAGTGCCGAAGCCGACGAACTATACAGCCTGCTCGTGCCGCTGGCGGATGAGCGCCTGATCGTGCCGCGTGCGTGCGTGGCCGAAGTGGTGCGTTACTCAGCGCCGGAACAGGAAGCTGGCGCCCACAGCTGGATGCTCGGCAGTGTGAACTGGAACGGGCGTGCCCTGCCTGTCGTGTCGATCGAGGGGACACTTGGCAAGGAAGTACCGGTTGCGACCGGTCGCACCAGAATCGTCGTATTCATCGCCAGCACCGGGCAGCTCAAGACGGGTTACTTTGGCGCTCTGACGCAGGGGTTCCCGCAGCTCGTGCGTGTAAATCGAGACGTGCTGCAACTGGACTCGACCGAGGGCTGGCCGAAAGATGCGCCGGTCCTTTGCCGCGTCAAGATGATCAATGAATATCCGCTGATCCCCGACCTCGAACGCCTCGAGGCGATGCTCGCACGGGAATCACTGCAGGCTTAATTTGGTACCTGGCACAGTTAGATATCGCCCCACAACGACTGCGCGATCGCAAGTGCCGCAACGGCGGCGGTTTCCGTGCGCAATATGCGCGGCCCGAGTGACACGGGGGCAAACCCCGCGATACCGGCATCGTCGACCTCCTGTTCGCTGAACCCGCCCTCGGGCCCCACCAGCAGGCACAGTTTTATTTGTGGTGTAGCGATGTCGGCCAGCGACGTTTCCGTGCCGGGGCGCAGAATCAGGTCGGTGTCACCGCGGTCGCGAGTGCTGCCGAACCAGTCGTTCAAACGCAACGGAGCGTCAATCAGGGGCGGACGAATCCTGCCCGACTGTTCGCACGCACTTTCGGCGACGCGCTGCCAGTGGATGCGGCGTTTTTCCGCACGCTTGCTGTCCAGCTTGACGACGCCGTGAGCGGTAAGCATGGGCGAGATACGTTTGACACCGAGCTCGGTCGCCTTCTGCACGACGAAATCCATGCGCTCGCCACGCGATATCCCCTGCGCAAGATGAATCTTGAGCCTGGATTCGGCCGTGTTCGGCACGTGATCCTGAACCATGAGCGTGACGCGACTCTTGCCGATATGCCCGATCGTTGCAGACCATTCGCCGTCATCGCCATTGAACGGGTGGACCGTGTCGCCGCTGCGCAGGCGCAAGACGCGTCCGAGATAGTGCGCCCGTTCCTCGCCCAGGTGCAATTCACTGCCCTGGACCAGCTTGTCAGCAACAAACAGTCGTGTCAGAGACATGGGTAATTTGCCTGATGATGCATTGGCATTGACAGCCAATATCCGTAGCGACGACTATCGTCAAATCACCCGCGCTTGGCAACACATGAAGCAGTCGTTCACCGTCAATATTGATACGGGCGTACTCGAACCGGCACGGCTTGGTCTGAGCCCCAATCGAGATGCGCGGCCCGCTGGCGTGGAGCCGCGGCTCGTCGTGGTTCATTGCATCAGCCTGCCACCCGGGAAGTTCGGCGGACCCGAAATCGAACAGTTGTTCAGCAAT
>DAOWGY010000253.1 GCA_030641695.1 Gammaproteobacteria bacterium | reverse complement strand
GCTCACCGAAGGTCGCTGCCTCGCGCTGCGCCGGATTCAGCACCCCCAGGTAGTCGAACTGGCTTTCCGCCGCCTGCACCGCCGCCTCCGGTAAAAGTCTGTATTTTTATACAGTACTGGATGCATTTACAAGGCCGGCCTGAAAAAATCCTCGATCGCGGCAGCCAGCGCCCCTGGCGCCTCGAAATGCACCATATGGCCCGCGGCATCGATCACGCAGGAGCTGCGCTGCGGAAATGGCATCTCGACGAGATTTTGCCTGTAGGCCTTGAGGATCTTGCTGTCGGCACCCGTAACAAGCAGCACTGGAGCCGTCACCTCTCGCCAGCACGCCTCCGCCTCGGCACGACGGTACAGCACGGCGTTGGGAAGCTTGTGCGCCGGGTCGGCGCGCAGTTGCAGGCCAGTGTCTGCGGCGATCGCCCAGGCCCTTGCGACGAATTGCGCCTGCGCCGCCGACATTCGGGGACTGCGACGGGCGATATGCTGTGCGAGCGCATCGAAGTCCTCGAATCGGGCGAACGCCGGCGTAGTCCTTGACAGTTCAAGCCAGGAACGATAGCGCGCGGGTGCA
Organism: Gammaproteobacteria bacterium; assembly: GCA_030641695.1. Lineage (GTDB taxonomy): Bacteria > Pseudomonadota > Gammaproteobacteria > Steroidobacterales > Woeseiaceae > UBA1847. The sequence goes on along the minus strand of DAOWGY010000253.1, from coordinate 7,644 downwards.
TCGCCAGGATCAGAGTCGGCAAGTCCGAAGCCTTCGACGTTGACGAATGCGCTCACGCGCTCGGGTATCGCCCCCGCATACAACCCCGCAACGTTCGCGCCCATACTGTGGCCGACCAGTCTTACCGGTTCGGCCGGACTGTACTCGGCCAGCAGACAGTCGAGATCCGCAAGGTAATCCGGGAACCAGTAAGCAGCCGATCGGCTATTTGATTGTCCGAAGCCGCGCCAGTCAGGCGCGACCACATGCCACTCGCCAGCCAGCGCGTCGACGACGAATTGAAACGTCGATCCTGCATCACCCAAGCCATGCAAAAACACGATCAGCGGCGCAGCGGCATCACCCCACTCGCTGACGTGATAGTCCACTCCGCGCACATGGCGTTTGCTGACGCGAGCGGCGACGCGTGGTTCGTATGTTGATTCCCCGGACATAGATATTCCATCGTGGCATTATCACGGCACCACGGGCAACGGATTACCTGAAGTAAATCTCGAATGACGGTCGACATCTTCATAGTACTGGTCATTCTCGGCGTATCGCTGATCCTCTTCATCAGTGAAGTCATTCGCATGGACGTCGTCGCCATGATGGTGCTGGGTACGCTCGCGATTACGGGGCTCGTCGACGCCGACGGCGCATTCGCGGGTTTCAGCAACAGCGCCGTCATCACGGTGTGGGCAATGTTCATCCTCAGCGAGGGACTCACGCGCACCGGTATCGCTGACGTTATCGGCAGACAGGTCATGCGCCTCGCGGGCCGCCGCGAAATCGCGCTGATTTTCGTCATCATGATCACCGGCGCCGTGTTGTCCGCATTCATGAACAATATCGGCGTTGCAGCGCTGATGTTGCCCGTCGTCGTCGATGTCGCGCGCAGGACCCGAATTCCGGTCTCGCGCTTGCTGATGCCGCTGGCGTATTCAACTCTGCTCGGCGGCCTGACGACCCTGATCGGCACGCCACCCAATCTGTTGATCAGCGAAATGCTGACACTGAACGGCTACGAGCCGTTTGGACTGTTTGATTTCACGCCACTCGGTGGCGCGATCATGGTCGCCGGCGTGTTGTTCGTGGGACTGTTCGGACGACTGCTGCTGCCGAAACAACGCGCGGAACGAGACAAACACGTCAGTCAGCGTAGCCTTCGCTCACGCTACAAGCTGCACGAGCGTACCTTTCTGTTGCGCGTACCACGAGATTCGATTCTCGTCGGCAAGACGCTCACAGACAGCCGCATCGGTGCGTCGACCGGCCTGATTATCCTCGCACTGATTCGCGATGGACGCAGCGACACGCTGCCCGGCCGGCAGACGGTGTTGCGAGGCGGCGACGGCATCCTGGTGCAGGGGCGTGTCGATCAATTCCGCGAGCTGCGCCGCTGGAGCGATCTCGTCATCGAACGCGAAGCACCGGTGATGAAGTCTATGGTCGCCGCCAAGGTAGCTTACGCCGAAGTGACCATCCGTGACGGCTCGCCAGTGGTCGGCGAACTCGTGCGGGATGCCTCGTTTCGCTCGCGCTTCAACGTTTCTGTCGTGGGAATCCTGCGCAAAGGCGGCTATCGACTGACCAGCCTCGCCTACGTGCCGCTGCGCGTCGGCGATCGCGTTCTTGTTCAGGGCGAGCTGGAAGCAGTTTCGCAGCTGGATCGCTTTTCGGACTTCGACAACATCGAAGAGCTGAGTGTCGATCGACTTACCGAGCAATACCACGCCGACGAGCGCATGTTCGTCGTGCGGGTACCCAAAGACAGTGAAGCCGCCGGGACGACGCTCGTCAAAAGCCGCCTCGCGGAAGCCTTCGATTTTCGCGTACTTGCAATATTTCGCGACGGCCAGCTGCAGATGATGCCTCGTGGCGACGAAGTACTGAACGGCGCCGACCTGCTGCTGATCGAAGGCCAGCCTGCCGATCTCGACGTCCTGCGCGGTCTGCAGGATCTCGAGATCGACACGAGCGTACCCGCCAATCTTGGCGCCCTCGATTCGGAACGGCTGACATTATTGGATGCGACGCTCGATCCGCGCAGCCGGCTCGCCGGGCGCACCGTCGGCGAACTCAATTTCCGTGAGCGCTACGGCATCGAGCTCGCCGGCATTTGGCGCGAGGGCGAGACCGTCGGCACCGAATTGGCAGACGAGCGACTACAGATTGGTGATGCCTTGTTACTGCTGGGACCGCGCGATCGCCTGCAGCTGCTGGATTCCGATTCCGATTTCCTGGTCCTGACACCGCTCGGTCGCAAACCCCCGGATACGCGGCGTGCGCCGGTCGCCGCCATTATCATGTTCGGCGTCGTCATCAGCGTCATGCTCGGCTACGCGCCGATTTCGGTTGCCGCGGTCGTCGGCGGCACCATCATGGTGTGGACTGGCTGCCTCAATATGGAACAGGCCTATCGGGCGATCGAGTGGCGTGCCATCTTTCTGATCGCCGGCATGTTGCCGCTCGGTACGGCCATGCAGAGTACCGGCGCCGCGACCTACCTCGCCGATCAGGTCATGAATCTGCTCGGTGATGCCGGCCCCTGGCCCGTCATCATGGGTCTCTATATCATTACGGCGATGGCGACGATGATCATTCCCACGGCGGCACTTGTCGTTTTGATGTCACCGATCGTTTTATCCGCCATGGCGGATATGGGTTATGCGCCCGAGACGGCGATGATGGCGGTTGCGATGGCGGCATCGGCCAGTTTCACGAGCCCGATTTCACATCCGGCTAATATCCTGGTCATGGGTCCCGGTGGTTATCGCTTCGTCGACTACCTCAAGGTTGGTGTACCCCTGACGATCGTCGTGTTCATTACCGTCATGATATTGTTGCCCGTGCTCTGGCCACTGCACCCGGTCTGAGGCGAGCGAACGGGGAAATCGAACTTGGTACAGCAAGTCGTCATTGCCGGCGCGGGTCACGCGGCCGGTCAGGTCGTAGCAACGCTCAAGCAAAAAAAATTCGAGGGCAAAATCCTGCTCATCGGCGACGAGGCCTGGCTACCCTACCAACGCCCGCCGCTATCGAAAAAATTCCTTGCCGGCGAACTGCCGGCCGAGCGCCTGTATTTCAAACCACCAAACTTCTACGACGAAGCAAATATCGAGGTGCGCCTGAACACCTCAATCACGTCTATCGATCGCGACGATCACAGTATCGAGACCGCGACTGGCGACAAGATCAGCTATGACAAGCTGATCCTCGCACTCGGGTCGCGTGTGCGACGCGTCGATGTCGATGGCGCCGACCTCGACGGCGTGCATTACCTGCGCAGCATTGACAACGTGGAGTGCATTCGCGAAAGCATCGGCACGGCAGGCAATCTCGTCATCGTCGGCGCCGGTTACATCGGCCTCGAGGTCGCCGCCGTCATGCGACAACTCGGCCACAACGTCACTGTGATCGAAATGGCTGACCGGGTTATGAGCCGTGTCGTCTCGCCGGTCGTATCCGAGTTCTTCCAGCAACAACATACCGAGCATGGCGTGCAACTGCAGTTATCGACCGGCTTGAAAAGATTCATCGGCGATAACCGTGTCAGCGCTGTCGAAACGGATGACGGCCGAACGTTTCCTGCAGACGCAGTGGTTATCGGCGTCGGCATCGTGCCAAACACTGAAATCGCGGCAGCCGCAGATCTGCAAATCGATAACGGCATCGTTGTCGACGACCGTTGCCAGACCTCGGACACAGACGTTTACGCGGTTGGCGATTGCACAGCGCATCCGAACAGCATCTACAGACGTCGCCTGCGACTCGAGTCCGTGCACAATGCGCTGGAACAGGCGAAGACCGCGGCCGCGAATATCTGCGGAGGTGACCTCCGGTACTCACAGGTGCCGTGGTTCTGGTCGGATCAATACGATCTGAAGTTGCAGATTGCGGGGCTCTCGGAAGATTACGATGACATCGTCGTGCGCGGGACACTGCAAGACGCCGTTTTTTCCTGTCTGTATCTTCGGGATGGCCGCCTGATCGCTTGCGACGCGATCAACTCGCCGCGCGATTTCATGCAGTCAAAGGCGCTGATTGCGAACCAGGCCACGATCGACCCGCAACGACTGGCGGATTCAGGTAATCAGCTGAAAGACCTGGCTTAGCTTGCGCGCAACTATTGGGCAGCGACTTCAGTTTCCTGCGAGTCGTCTCTGCCGACGACCTCGATCGTTAGCGACCCATCCATGGACACCGGTCCTTGTTCGACGGAATATGCGCGCGCCGATATTGCTTCGACGGCTTCCGATTTGAGTCCGGCAAATGTTCCGGTTCCCCCCGATACAAGCGCCGTGCCGAGCGATCCGGGACCAACGGTCGTGTTGCCGAGCCATGTGCCTTTCCAGCTATCTCCCGAACTCCAGTAGGCCGGCAGGACGATTTGCCTCAGGAAATTCCAGTAATTCTCGGTCTGCTCTACGAACAGGCTGCCGCGCCCGGGAAGATGAATATGCCAGGCACTATCGATGAGCGCTTCCCCATTGATGAGCCGGGTACGCTCGGAGTCGGACATGAACTTGATGCCGATACCGACAGGATTGCTGCGGCTGTCTGAAAGCACGGTGACAAGCACGTCGGTTTGGCGAATCGGTGCTTCCCAAAGTTGCTGTACCTTGACGGGGTGCGGGCGACTACGCGATTCGCCATCATTGGTATAGACGATTGCGTCCGCGGTAACAGCAGAATAGTTGAGACTGATGATTTCCTTGTCGCTGACCGACAGCGGTGACAGAGGATTCTGCGCTGCGAGTGGATTGTAAAACAACAAGGCGCTCGCGGCTGCTGTGCCGAGCAGCAGACCAATCGCCAGAGAGATAATGTACCTGATCACGACTCACCCTCCACATCCTTGCCACTGAGGTCGCCTGCCGCATCGTCGTCACTGAACACGCCGACAAACGTGGTGACAATCTCGATTCGGCCGACGGGAGCGTCTTCATCCTCATTTTCCGTATTCTCGACCCACCGTTCACTGACGGACCCATGCAATGGCTGAAATTCGCGTGTACCAATGTTCATCTGGCCAACACGCGATACGCCATCGAAAGACTGCGGTGGCATCGAGACGTAGAAGGAACCCCTCGCAGGTAGATGCAATACCCATTCGATGCTGTCGCCGAACTCGACGCTCTTCGCGGCCACGCGACTTGCGACACCGATGACCGAGTCCCGCGAGTTGCGGATTTTGAACAATTCAGCGCGGACCCCGGCGAATATTTCGTCCGCAGGCCAATCCAGGCCCGGCGGCACTGGCTCCGACTGGTCCGGCGCCCCGACCATGATGCGATCCATCGGTACATTGACGTGAAACGTCTCGACGTTGCCACCATTGGGTGCGACCATGATTACCGATGGTTCACGGTGCAGATCAACGACCGGCAGATAGTAGACAGTCGCAATCGTGCCGACGATACCAAGCAGAAATCCGAAAATAAGGGTTTTAAACATTCGCTACACCCGTCACCAACAGCGGCGACCGGGGTCCAAGTTTAGTTAAATCGGCCTCGCGGTCACACCGCTGCCGGGCCAAATTGTGACGGAGCGCACAATGCTGTTCCCAATCGCGCAACTCCAGCACATTAAATATCCATTAAATCAGGGGATTTCGCTGTGACGGGGATACCAGTAAAATCCGTCGGCCAGCCCTCGAAAATCACCAGAGCATCGCAATGACAGCCGCCATCTGCCTGTGGTCAGGACCACGTAACGTCTCCACCGCACTGATGTACAGTTTTGCGCAGCATGAGGACATCGCCGTGATTGACGAGCCTCTTTACGGCCACTACCTGCGTGTATCCGGTGCAGAGCACCCCGGCCGTGATGATGTCATCGCGGCAATGAACTGTGACGGCAACGCCGTCATGCGTGACCTGCTCGAACGTCAGGCGAAAAACCCGTCGCCGCGCCTGTTTGTGAAGCACATGGCACACCACCTGGTCGGTATCGATCACGGTTTCCTGAGTGACACCTGCAACATCTTCCTGATTCGGGATCCACGCGAGATGTTGCCATCACTGACCATACAGCTGCCGCATGCGGAGCTTGCGGATACCGGGTTTAAACAACAATGGCTGCTGTTCGCCAACTTGCGCGATTCCGGGCTGGCTCCGGCAGTTCTGGACTCGCGCGAATTGCTGCTCGATCCCACCGCTGTCATGCGCCAATTGTGCGAGCACATAGGCCTCGAATTCACGACCGCAATGCTGCATTGGGAGGCCGGTCCGCGTGACGAGGACGGCGTATGGGCACGGCACTGGTACCATGCGGTACACAAGAGCACCGGCTTTGCGCCCTACACTCCGAAGTCCGCATTTCCCGACCATCTGCAAGGCCTGCTCGCCGAATGCGAGCCCTGGTACGACATGCTATTCGAACAAGCGATTCGTGCTGACATGAATGGAGATGCAACGTGACAGGCGTCGACCCGCGTAATGAGAACATACTGGTTTATGTGAACGGTGAACTGAAACCCCGCACAGAGGCGCGGGTATCGGTCTTCGACAGCGTCGTGCAGGGGGGTGATGCCGTCTGGGAAGGCCTCCGGGTTTATCGCGGCCGCATCGCAGCCTTCGCAGCTCATCTTGCGCGGTTGCAGAATTCGGCGAAAACACTGGCTTTCGCCAAAGTGCCCTCATCGGACGAGGTCCGCGCTGCTGTCTTCGAAACACTGAAAGCAAACGACATGCGTGATGCCGCGCATATCCGACTGACATTGACGCGTGGCGAAAAAATCACGTCAGGTATGAACCCCCGGCTCAATCAGTCGGGCTGCTCGCTTATCGTCCTCGCCGAATGGAAGCCACCCGTTTATTCCGACAATGGCATACGCGTCATCACAGCGTCGACGCGCCGCAACACGCCTTCATGCCTCGACTCGAAGATTCACCACAACAACCTCCTCAACAATATTCTGGCATCCATCGAGGCCAACGTTGCCGGCGCCGACAGTGCGATCATGCTTGACCTTCATGGATTCGTTTCGGAAACCAACGACACTAATCTGTTCATGGTCCGTAACGGCGTGGTTTGCACACCTCATGCGGATGCGTGCCTGCCCGGACTGACACGGCAAATGATTCTCGATATCTGTCGCGACAATGACATACCGGCGGCCGAGCGCAATCTGTCACTAACGGAGTTGTACACGGCAGACGAGGTATTCACTTCGGGAACGATGGGCGAACTGACGCCGATACTCGAGGCCGACGGCCGTACTATCGGTGACGGCACGGTCGGCGAGATGACCCGGCGCTTGCAGGCGCTGCATCGCGAACTTGCCTATCGCGACGGCGAGGCGGTGCCGTTCTGATTCAGTCCGCCGCGTAATAGTGCGCCAGGTACTCTTCGAAGCTGATGTCGTCAGCTGCCTCGATGTCCCGTTGCCGCTGCAGGGACTCGAGCGCCTCCTCCTCGAGTTCTGATGCTCGCTCGTTCGACACTGGCGTTATGGAGTCAAAATATTTTTTGTGACCGCGCGAAACCTCGAGAGCGAAATCGAAGAAACTGCAGTTCGCCTCGCGCAATTCCTCGAGCACACGCGCCGACGGCGTATTGTCGGGATTGTCAACGTACGATGCCATCAAGGCAACCGCATCGCTGTAGCTGTGGCCCCCATCCTGGCGATCGATGAGTTCGGCGACGGCACCGACCTTG
>DAOWGY010000073.1 GCA_030641695.1 Gammaproteobacteria bacterium | reverse complement strand
GAAGAGCGTCTTGCCCTCGAAAGCTACAAACATGTCCAGCGGTGTGACCTCCTTCCAGAGGTTGAAAGAAAATACGCTCAGCATGCCGATAAGCCAGGCCAAAACTCCGAACACGGTGCAGGCTTTGATTCGATTCATACCGAACCTGTCACCCGCGTAGGCAACGATCGGTTCGATGATCGAGATCGACGACGTGATGGCAGCAAATGCCAGCAGGACGAAGAACACTGCACCGAATATATTGCCGCCCGGCATACCCGCGAACGCGGTCGGCAACGTCTTGAAAATAAGGCCCGCACCTTCCGCCGGATCCAGACCGTTGGCAAATACGATCGGGAAAATCATGAGGCCGGCGAAAATCGCGACCAGCGTATCGGCACCCGCGATGATCACGGATGCCTTTGTTAACGACACACTTTTCGGCACGTAAGCGCCATAGGCCATCATGAGCCCCATCGCGACACCGATGGAGAAGAATGCTTGTCCAATCGCCGACAATATGACGGAACTGTCGATCTTGCTGAAGTCGGTGCTGAACAGGAAACTGACTCCTGCGCCGAAATCGCCCGCAACGGCCGCGTAGCCGATCATGACAAGCAACATCACGAACAGCGCGGGCATTAGAAACTTGACCGCCGTCTCGATACCGCCCTGCAAGCCACGTGCAACGATGAACAAGGTGCAAAAAAGAAACACCGTGTGCCAGATGGTCAGGGTTCCCGGACTCGCCAGCAGTGCATCGAATTGATTAGCGACGTCCGCCGGTGATGCGCCACCAAATCCCGAGGCCGCTTTGAAGATGTACGCGAGCGCCCAGCCCGCAATCACACTGTAAAACGTCGCGATCAGGTATCCGGTAATCATCCCCATCCAGCCGACTATGGACCAGGACCTCGAACGCCCGGAATCTTCGGCAACGGCCGCCATCGCGACAGGCGGGCTCTTGTTGCCGAGACGGCCGATCAGCAGCTCACCGATGAGGATCGGAATCGCGATCAAGATCACACATAGCACGTAAACGAGTACGAAGGCACCACCACCGCTGACGCCGACGACGTAAGGGAATTTCCAGATATTGCCGAGACCGACTGCAGCGCCGACCGCCGCCAGGATGAACGTCGTCCCCGACGACCAGGTTTGTTCGCTGCCTCCTGATAAAGTCATCCCCCCACTCCTTGTTCTTTAGCGTTATTGCCCAAATACTATCAGGGCTGCATCGGAACGACGAGGGATGCCGGCTCCCGGAAGCTTCAGTGCACAGAGTCAGCCCACAGGTCACGCCCGTAGACGATAGCCTCGCAAAGGCCTTGTTATGTGTTGATGCCTTTGATCACCGCGTCGACTCTATTGATCTCATCGAAACCCATATCTCCTGGGTCGTCCTCGCCGGTGATTTTGCGTACAAAATCAAGAAACCGCTCGTACTCGACTTCCTCGACTTCGGCGACCTCGACAAGCGCAAATTCTGCTGCGAGGAAGAGATCCGGTTGAATCGTCCGTGGGCGCCAGACATATACGTCGACGTCGTCCCGATTACGCAGCAGGGAAACCAGCCGAGGTTCGGCGGCGACGGTGAAGCCCTCGAGTACGCCGTGAAGATGCGGCGCTTCGACCAGGCTCTGCTCCTTGACGAGCAACTTGCTGCCGGCCTGCTGACTGTCGCGGACATGAAAGAACTCGGCCGCAATATTGCCGAGCGCCACGCCGCAGCGACTATCCCGGATGCGAGTGAACGTGATCGACTGGTCAAGCAGGCAAAGCACTTTTTCTGGGAGAACTTCGATCACTTCGAAGGCGTCCTCGACAAAGACGACATCGCGTTCCTGCACGATTGGACCGCCCGCGTGCTCGAACAGCTCGACCACAAACTGGGGCAGCGCTTCGACGACGGCTTCGTACGCGACTGCCACGGCGACCTGCATCTCGGCAACCTGGTGCGACTCCCCGGTGGTATCACGACTTTTGACTGTATCGAATTCAACCCGGACCTCCGCAATACGGATGTCTTCGCCGATATCGGCTTTCTCGCCATGGACCTCGTACGGAAAGGACGTCACGACCTGGCTGCACATTTTCTGAACCGTTACCTCGAGTGCAGCGGGGACTACGATGGCGTGAAACTGCTCGACCTGTACTTTATTTATCGCTGTCTCGTGCGCGCCAAGGTCGCCGCCATTCGCAGCCGCGAGCGTGACTCGAATGCGGACCGCGAAGCCGATATCGGAGAGGCGCAAGCGTATGCCGACATGGCCCGGCGCCAGGCAACGAAAGGCCCGCGCGCATTGATCGTCATGTTCGGCCTCTCGGGCTCCGGCAAGACCTGGCTGGCCGAACGATTAATGGCGGCGCTGCCGGCAATCCGGGTGCGGTCCGATATCGAGCGCAAGCGTCTGTTCGGCCTCCCCGAGGCCGCGAACAGTGGCTCACCTGTCGGCGCGGGCATTTACACGGAAGACGGGAACGCGGCGACATACGAACAACTGTTTGAACATGCCCGTCGGCTGCTCATGGCCGATCACCATGTCATCCTCGATGGTGCATTTTTGACGGCTAAACAGCGCGCCTCGGCGCGAGGCATCGCGGCGGAGGCCGAATGTGAATCGGTGCTGGTGCATGCTGACGCACCGCAAGACATTCTCGAGGCGCGGATCAGGCAACGCGCAAGATCGCGGAGCGAGGTATCCGAAGCCAACCTCAACGTGCTGGGGCATCAGCTCGCGACGGCCGAGCCTCCGAGCGCAGACGAATACCCGATCGTCGTCGACACTAGCGTCGACATTGATATCGAGACTCTCGTATCGTCGATTCGCGAACGTGTGCGAGGCTGACCAGTTGTGATAGCGATCATTTGAACGTATGGGGACTGCTTCGGGCGGCCATGAACGGTAGTGGGCACCCGCTCGCCGTTTCTTCCAATCTGGTCAATAAACCCCCCGCGGAAACGCGTTGTAAGTTGTTGATTGTCGATTCGACGTCCTCGTCGCGGGTGTCGTCGGCACGGTAGCCGCAGTGCGGCACCCCGATGCCATCGGGGCGTTTGAAGATCCAGCGATCCCGGAAATCCCTGTCGATGCAAGATCCGCCCTCGTGCACCAGGCGGTGATGGCGCGAGCAAAGCAGTATCAGGTTGTCGAGACTCGTCTCACCACCGGCCGACCAGTGCTTCACGTGATGCGCATCGACGAAACGCGTGTTGCAACAGCCGGGAAAGACACAGCCCTTGTCTCGAGCAGCGCCGCTACTCACGGCTAGCGAACCCGATTACCGAACGCATCCCACACTTCGACGTCACCGTATTCCAGGGACCGAACCTTGTCCTCGATTTTCGCGAGATCACCCACGATAACCCAGGTCAGTTTGCCCGGATCGATGACGCCACGAGCACGCTCGTTGACGGCCTCAGTTGATACGGCGTCGATTCGCACTCCGCGTGTTTCCGCGTAATCGTGCGGGAGACCATAGCTGTCGGATGCGATGATGCTGGCCAGAAATCCGCGATTCGTCGAGAAACTGCCCGGCAATGAGCGAGTCCGATTCAGCTTCACACGCAGCACCTCATCCTCGTCGGCCGGACGCGTCGATACGAACTCCTCGTACTCACGCATGATCTCCTGCATGCTTTCCATCGTCTTGTCCGTCTGCACACTGCCGCTCGCAGCGATGTATTGATCGCCGCTGGTGTTCTGCCGGATTCCTGAGCTCATGCCATAGGACCAGTGCTTGTCCTCACGCAGATTCATGTTGATGCGAGCCTCGAATCCGCCGCCGAAAACGCCGTTCATGATGTAGAGCTCGGTCGACAACTCGGGATCGTAAGGCGCGATGGCATGACCTGCGTAGATCGTGCTCTGCGGTGCCTCGGGCTGATCGACGAGGATCACTCGCGGAATCGAGGTGGCGGCGTCGCCGATCGGCTTGCGCGCCGAGTTGCTCTCAGCTCTCCACTTGCCAAAGGACCGCTCGACCGCGTCGGTCGCTTCTTCGATATCGATGCTGCCGATCATGAACACGGTGATGTTGTCCGGAGCGATCTCCTGGCGATGAAACTCGGTCAGCATGCCTCGATCCACCTGCTCCAGGAGTTCCGGTGTCCATACCGATCCCAGCGGGTTGTCCGGTCCGTACACAGCACGCTCAAAGAAACTTCGCGCCGCGCCCGACGGTGACTTCTCCAGTGTCGCCAGCCAGGCGCCTATCCGTTGCTTGAGCTTGTGCAGTTCTTCCTCGGGGTATGTCGGGTTGCGCAGGACCTCCGCAGCAATGTCCAGCGACGGCTCGAGACGGCTGCGCAGAATTCGGTAGCTGAACGAGCTGTCCTCGACGCCGGCCTGCAGCTGCCCGCTCATGGCGATTTCGTCCTTCGCCGCCGCGAGCTGATGAGCATCGTATTTCTTCGTACCTTTGTCCATGAGCGACATGGCGAAGGTTGCGAGCCCCGGTGCCTCTGCCGGACTCGCCGTCGCGCCCGCATCGATGCGGAAAGTGACATCGACGATCGGCAACGTGTCGCGCGTCGCAACAACGATCCTCATGCCGTTGTCGAGCGTCGCGCTCGCGATGTCGGGAAAGTGGATATTCGCATCCGCCGTCACGTCGGGGATCTTCGACCGGTCGACCACCGTCTCGGCGGTCTGGTAATCGGGAAACGGCAACACCGTGAGCTCGTAGTACCCACGCGTAAGCCAGCGACTCGCCGTATCCCTGAGCTCTGTTGCAGTGGCGGCATTGAGCCACTCGAGTTCCCTGTTGATGTACATCGGGTTGTCGGAGTACAGGTGGCCCTCCGCCAGCACGCGCCCAACAGCCGAGCTGCGTTCCAGCGCGCCGATCATGTACATGTTGATACCGAGCTTGGCATTCTCGACGATCTGCTCGTCGGGGCCTGATTCGAGGTATTCGGCAATGATGCTGTCGACGATTGGCAGGACTTCTTCCGCCGTGACGCCCGGACGTAAATCGATTGTCAGCGTGTATTCGCCGCTCATGACACGGCCATAAGCGCTGCCGCGCACCGCCGTCGCCAGCTGCAGGTCATCCACGAGCGTCTTCCTGAGCGGCGAGTTCTTATTGCCGACCAGCGACTCGTTGACGAGGTACATCAGGGTCGTATCGCTATCGTTCAAGCCCGGCAGTGCCCACACGCGAGCGATGCGCGTCTGACCCACGCGGTCATACATACTTTCCTTTCTGTTCTCCGTGAGATCGGGGATCCATTTCTTCGGATACACCAGCGGCACGCCGGACGGCGCCTCGCTGAAGTAGTGCGTCACTTTTTCCCTCGCAGTTTCG
>DAOWGY010000081.1 GCA_030641695.1 Gammaproteobacteria bacterium | reverse complement strand
TGTGCCGAAGAAACGAACATCGCCACCGTAGCTCTTGATTGCATCAACTTTGGCCGGTGACGTTTGCTCCGGCACGAACACGACGCCGCCAACATTGAGCTTTTGCATGGCATATGCGACAGCAGCCCCGTGATTGCCACTCGACGCCACAACGCAACCTGCTGCACGTTGCTCGACTGTAAGCGTCATCAGGCGGTTTGCTGCGCCGCGCAGCTTGAACGAACCCGTGTACTGCAGGTTCTCGAGTTTGAAAAACACGTCAGCGCCGCTTGCCGCGCTGAAGCGCGGCGAGTAATCGAGCGGCGTCTCGCGCACCAGGCCAGCGATGCGCTGTGCAGCTTGTTCGGCAGCAACTGCCATTTCCCTTATTCTTTGGGCGGCCATTCCGCCAGTCTCGGTTGCGCACCTTGTACAGGTCAAGCGATCGGGTCTGGTTTAGCAAGCGCGTAGCTGCCAGAATCCAACGCGAGTATCTGCACCGGTAGTTGCCATGAGAATCCGATTCACAATAGCTTCGCTGCTGCTCTGCCTCAGCGCCTGTGGTGGCGCTGCAGAGCCCGAAGGGCCCGGCGAAGCCGATCCGCCGGCCACAGCAGAAGCGGAGGCGGCGGATAGCGTCGGGGAAGGGGCGCTGGACGCGTTAGACGAGGACCCGTCGTCTGGCGATGTCCTGCCCATGCCGTTTCGCGCCATCTGGGCGCCCTGGCACGGTGATTTCGACGCCATGGTCGAGCGCCGCATAATACGGGCGGTCGTGCCTTTCGGGGGTTATCAGTTCTACTATCAGGACGGATTACCGCGCGGCGCTTCCTGGGACCTGCTGCAACGGCTCGAACAGCACGTTAACGACACGCTTGGCCGTGGCAATATCAAGGTTTACGTCGTGGCGATTCCGGTAAGCCGGGATGAGCTGATTCCCGCCTTGCTCGATGGCCATGCCGACCTAATCGCAGCCGATCTGACGATCACGCCCGAACGATCTGAACTCGTCGACTTTGCGCGCCCGATGCTGACGAAGATTAACGAGGTTATCGTCACCGGTGCAGGCGCTCCGGCGATCGACACGCTCGACGACTTGTCAGGTACGGATATCGTTGTCCGGAATTCGAGCAGCTACTTCGAGCACCTGCAAACCCTGATCGCCGAATTCGACAGCAAGGGCGCCCCACCGCCCGTCCTGCGAGCCGCCGATGAGGTCCTCGAAGCCGAGGACCTGCTCGAAATGATGAATGGCGGGATGATCGACATCACTGTCATGGACGATTACAAAGCCCGTTTCTGGGCGGCCGTTTTTCCCGACATCACCGTACGCGACGACCTGGTCATCAATGAGGGTGGCTCCATCGCCTGGGCAATGCGCAAAGACAGTCCGCAATTGGCAGCAACCATACAGGGGTTCCTGCGCAAGTACGGCAAGGGCACTCTGATCGGCAACGATACCTATAATCGTTACCTCTCCAACGCCGCCAGAGTTCGATGCTCTTACACGAAGAGATCAGCGGCAGAACTCGACCACCTCGTCACCATATTTCAGAGGTACGGCAAGATGTTCGACTTCGACTGGCTGATGCTGGCCGCGCAGGCATTCCAGGAGTCCGGCCTGCGCCAGGATCGCAAGAGCCCCGCCGGCGCCGTAGGCATCATGCAAATCAAACCGTCGACGGCAGCTGACAAGAACGTCGGCATCGATGATATCAGTACGATCGACAGCAACGTGCACGCCGGAGCGAAGTACATGCGTTTCCTGGCCGATCGCTATTTCAGCAACGAAGAAATTGACGATCTGAACCAGTGGATATTCAGCCTGGCTGCGTACAACGCCGGGCCGGCGAAAATCAATCGCTATCGACGGGAAGCGGCCGAAAACGGCTATGACCGTAATCGCTGGTTCGACAACGTCGAAATCGTCGCGGCACGCCGGATCGGTCGCGAGACCGTGACCTACGTCAGCAACGTGTTCAAGTACTTCGTCGGCTACCAGTTAACCCTGGAGCGTGCTGAGATGCTCCACAAACGACATGGTGATGCACTGCAAGACTGCTCGATACAGCCAGCTGAGTGATTACATCTGCCCCTCTATGGGCAACAGGCCCATAAGCCGCGTGCGGAAGCGCCGCCAGAAGCCGGTTTCGGGTTCGGTTGTCGTAATGTGGCTGCGATTGTGGCTCGTAAAATACCAGCTCAGGCGACCCTTGCTATTGAGCCGCAGCTGATAGGCAGCGGCTTGCAACGATTCAAGACCCGACGACATCATCGTCGACGCCATCTCCGGCGATTCGACCATCATCCCCATTTCGGTGTTGATATATAAGGACCGCGGATCGAGATTGAAGGAGCCAACAAACAGCCGCTCGTGGTCCACGATCGCGACTTTCGAATGCAGTGTCAGCGGCGCATGGTCAATCCCGGCCCCCGTGTTGGCGTGATTGTCGGGATTCGACCGCAGCTCGTACAACTCGACGCCCTGGCGCAACAATGGCCGGCGATATCGGGCATAGGCCGCGTGCACGCTGGGATGATTCGTTGACGCCAGCGAGTTCGTCACGATAACGACGCGAACGCCCTTCCTGACAAGCGCACTGAAGAAATCGACGCCCTGCCGCTGCGGCACGAAATACGGTGACACGACAACAACTTCGCGCTCCGCGGCCGATACCATTTGTATGAGGCGAGCCGTCACGCCCCCCACCTGGCGCCGCACGAGGCCCCGAACCTTGTCGGGATGATCCAATACGAGTTCGGTACGGGCGGCCACGAGCGGCAACTCCCCGTCGAGCAATGCCTGCACGAGCACACCATTCAGTCCCGCCAGGAAGGGGTTTTTTTTGTGTTGTTCGAGGTAGCGGCAGCCCGCGGCAACGGTCTCGTTGATCTCCTGGTGGGCGAGATATTTGTCGAATACGCTGATTGGAATCGCTTCCGGGGTGTTCCAGTATTCGTCGAAGCCGTCCGATACGTCATCGACCACCGGTCCGATCGCGACGAGGTCCTCGTCGAGGAACTCGCTTGTACCACTGGTCTGGTAGTACTCGTCTGCCAGGTTACGACCGCCGACGATCGTGACCTGATTGTCGATCGTGAACGACTTGTTATGCATGCGCCGATTGAGAATATTGAAATTGGCGATGAAGCTGATCAACCGGGAACGACGGCGCGGAAACGGATTGAAGACACGAACTTCGATTTTCACGTGGTCATTGAGACTCAGCAAGCCACCGTCTATGGGCTCCGTCAGCGCATCGTCCATCAACAACCTGACGCGAACACCACGGTCGGCAGCCTCGATGAGCTTCAGGGCGATCAGATTGCCACTGAGGTCGTCGCGAATCAGGTAACTCTGGATGTCGATACTGCGTTCTGCGCGCTCGATCAGTCCAATACGCATGCACAGGGCATCGATGCCTAGTTGCAGACGGTAGACCCCGCAAAGGCCGTCTTTAGCCGCGAGCCAGGTGGCGGCGGCCATAGCAAGCGACGTATCGCCGGTATCCGCGAGTTTGTAGGAGTCGCGGCGTTCGGGGAGATCGAAATATTTACGATACTTCTGCGGTACCCGACTGCCGACCAGTGTCTCAAGCATTCCCATTGCGGGATTATCTCCCAGCGAGCTTCATTGCTGCGAACCCGCCGACAAAATAGCCCATCTTCACTCTGGCGTCGTTGGAGCGCTTCGAGAACCGCTCCAACAAAAAAGCCCGGGCGGGCCCGGGCTTCGGTTTTGCGCTAACGCAGTTCTATTCGTGAATCGAGTCGAGACCCTCGCGTAAAGTGCTCGCCCAACGGCGGGCCCAGCGGCGAACTTCACCCCAGTTGGTCGCGGAATTGGAGCGCGTCATCGTCCCGCCTACTCTCTCAGCCGCGCGCCTCTCGACGGCACGGAAAATCACTTCACCACTCAGGGAGTCACTGATTTCAATAATCAGCGTGCCCTCACCGACCGACGACAGAAAGATATCGCCGCGACCGATCATATCC
>DAOWGY010000098.1 GCA_030641695.1 Gammaproteobacteria bacterium | reverse complement strand
GCGCAGTTCACTGCAGGCCATGCGTGAGCAGCCCGAGGTCGACGCATCGCAACTGGCGGCAATCGGCTATTGTTTCGGCGGACTATGCGTGCTCGATATCGCACGGATCGGCGAGAACGTAGCCGGCGTGGTCAGTTTTCACGGCTTATTCGACCCGCCGGGTAATACGACAGGTAATCAGATAGAGGCGAAAATTCTTGCGTTACACGGCTGGGATGATCCCCTGGCACCACCCGAGACCGTCGTTGCGCTCGCAAGCGAACTCAGTAGCCAGGGCGCGGACTGGCAGCTCCATGGATACGGCAATGTACGACACGCATTCACCAATTCGGCGGCCGACCCGAGTACCGGCGTAACTGTATATAATGCGGACGCCGATCGCCGCTCATGGAAGGCAATGCAGAACTTTCTTTCTGAATTGTTCGGTCCGTGAACGGTCATTGATTACGCCGACGCCGCCGTAGAGCGACGTTCTCAGAAACTCCCGGGAGATCCAGCGTGAAACTCAAGTATTCAATTCCATTCATGATGGCGGCTGTTGCCGTGGCTTCCTGCAGCAAGGAGCAGCCGGCAGCGTCGGCTGAGGCCGAAGTAACTGCGCCTGCAGCAGTCGTTGCCAGTGGTGGTAATCCGGCGGCCGAAGAAGCCTCGATGCAGATTACCGATGAATACATGCGCGGCATCATTGTCGAGATTTCGAGCGATGCCTATGAAGGACGTGGACCGGGCAGCCAGGGTGATGTCAAGGCGCGCGAGTACCTGGCCAAGCAGATGCAGGAGATGGGTCTGTTGCCGGCGGCCGGGGACGGCAGCTGGGAGCAGCCGTTCGACCTGGTTGGTGTCAACGCTGCGCAACCCGAGACCTGGACATTCGAGGGGCATGGGCAGACGAAGATTCTCAAACAGTGGGATCAGTTCATCATCGGTAGTGGCGTGCAGTCAGAACGTGCCGAGGTCAGGGACGCTGAGATCGTGTTCGTGGGCTACGGCATCCAGGCCCCGGAGTATGACTGGGACGATTACAAGGGCGCCGACCTCGAGGGCAAGATCCTGTTGATGATGAACAATGACCCGGACTGGGATCCCGACCTGTTCGCCGGTGAGACGCGTCTCTGGTACGGACGTTGGGACTACAAGTACCTGAGTTCTGCAACGCAGGGTGCCGTGGCCGCGATCATTATTCATACCACGCCGTCGGCAGGCTACCCGTTCCAGGTTGTGCAGACCTCCTGGACCGGCGAGCAGTTCGAATTGCCCGCGGGCGACGAGCCTCGCAACCAGTTCAATGCGTGGGTGACCGAGGACACGGCACGTGACCTGGTGGCGATGGCTGGTCTGGACCTCGATGAATTGCGTGAAGCAGCGTTTAATCGTGACTTCGAGCCTGTCCCGCTCGGCATTACCACCTCCATCGGCATGGACATCGGGATCAATCGTGTGCAGAGCGCCAACGTGCTGGGCCTGATTCCAGGCAGCGACCCGGAACTCAAGGACGAGGTCGTCATCTACACGGCGCACCACGACCATCTCGGCATTGGCAAGCCGAATGCTGAAGGCGACAACATCTACAACGGTGCACGGGACAACGCTTCAGGTGTCGCGGTGGTGATGGCAATAGCGAAGGCACTCGCGACCTTGCCCGACGCACCGCGTCGTTCCTCACTCATTGCTTTCGTTGGCGCCGAGGAACAGGGACTGCTCGGCTCGCTTTATTACGCGAACAACCCGACATTTGCCCCAGGTCGTATCGCTGCGAACATCAACTACGATAATCCGAACATCCTGGGTGATACCCATGACGTGACTTTCGTCGGTTTGGGCAAGTCATCGATCGACCAGATTCTCGAGCTTATCGCCGGGGAACAAGGTCGGGAAGTCAAGCCGGATCAGTTCGCCGATAAGGGCTATTTCTACCGCTCCGATCAATTCAGTCTGGCGAAAATCGGCGTGCCCGCCATGTATTTGAAGCCCGGCACAGAGTACGTGGACCGTCCACCCGAGTGGGGTCGTGAGCAGCAGGAACACTATACCAACGTGCACTATCATCAGCCGTCGGATGAATACGACGACACATGGGATTTTGAGGGACTTATCGAAGACGCACTGCTCGGTTACTGGACCGGGCTCGCTGTTGCGAATGCCGACGACATGCCGCAGTGGAATGAAGGCGACGAATTCGAAGCGGCGCGGCTGAAGGCGCTGTCAGACGTCGAAGACTGAACAAAGCGGGTGCCCCGCATCCGCGGGGCGCCTGCTTCAGCTACTCCGCCGGCACGATCAGTACGTCGCAGGGCAGGTGGTCGAGGACCCTGGCGGCGGTATTGCCGATGTAACGCCGCCTCAGACCGGAGCGCGCCAATGCGCCCATGACCATCAGGTTGGCACCGTGCGTCTTTGCGAACGTTGGCAACAGGTCATGCGCGCGCCCCGGAAGTTGATGCACTGCTTCATCAGCTACGCCGCAGCGCGCGGCAAATGCATCCAGTTTGCGACGATGTTCATCGCGAATCTTCTTGTCGAGTTCATCAATCGGCAGCTTGACGGGTTTGAACGTCTTCAGCACGCGTGAGCCAATCTCGACGAGGCGTTGGTAGGTATGCACGAGTTCGACCCGACCTCCACACGCGGACGCAAGTGATTGCGCCGTTGAGACAATGCGCTGGTCCAGCAACGCGTCCGGGTCTTTGTCGTGGGTCGGATCTACTGCGGCCACGATCATCGGTTCGTCTTTCCACTCGCCCGGCTTGACGAACCAGAGTGGATAGTCCAGCTTTTTCATGAGTTGCCAATCGGTATCGGCAAACGTCGCGCGTTCGGCTGGACTGTGATAATGCGTGCCTTTAACCACGAACTGCGGATCCAGATCGGTCGCCTTCGCGATAATTGCGTCGGCAAGCGGCCGTTCGCGGCTCGTGCTGGCTGTCACGGCAACACCCAGCGCCTCGACCTTTTGTGCCAGTTGTTGCAGTGACATCGCCTGTGCTTCTTCGATGTTTCTGGCGAGTTCCCGCACTTCGTTGGAGACGATAAAGGCCTCGCTCAGGAAGCTGGTCGTCGGATCGCACAACAACAGCTCGAGATCGTTATCCGTGAGTCGGGCAAGCCAGGCGGCACGTGCGACAACCTCTTCTGGATAGTTGCCGAGTTCGATGATGGTTAAAACAGTACGGCTCATTCGATTCTCCCAAGCAAACAGCACTGGTTACACATACTCCGCGCTCCGCTTACTAGAATATGGCCCGGCCCGCAAATGCAAAATCCGTATGCGGCGCGGGAAATTTCGGGGACTACGTAGCCGGCTGGCGCGCCGGCCGCATTGATTGTTGCCATGTGGTCAATTGTGACAGTGTACAATCGTCGCCACTTGCCGGGTCGGATGGGCCTTTGGCCTGAGCCATTCCGACTCGGTAAATCACAGTTCGTGATATCCAGGGAGATAAAAACAATGAAAATCATGCAATGTATAGGGGCAGGACTCGCCATGAGTCTTCTGGCATTGACGGCGATGGCACAGGACGAAGAGTCGTCGAGGTTTACTTACGCAACCTACTTCCACTGTGACACCAGTAAGGAAGACGCTGCGGATGCGCTCATGGAGCGGGACGCACCGATTATCGACGGTTTGGTCGAAGACGGGACGATCCTCGGGTGGGGCTGGCTGTCACACCATACCGGCGGATCCTGGCGGCGAATTCGTTACCACGTGGCGGACTCTGCAGAAGGCGCGATCGCCGCACTGACTGCGATGGGTGACGCTGTTACTGAAGTACACGGCGAAGATGACGCCGCTGGCGATGCGTTTGCCGAGGCATGTCCGCGACACGACGACTATCTGTGGCACGTCGAAGCCGGGTCGGTTGGGGAGGAGCAGCGGGGCGATGTCGGGTTTTCCGTCTATCACTATTGCGACATCAATCGCGAGGAGCGTGCCGACGAGATCGTCAGCGAGCACATTGCGCCGATTCTCGACAAGATGGTTGAAGACGGCAAGCTGACGACATGGGGCTGGGCTTCACACGTTATCGGCGGTCGGGTGCGCCGATTGCAAACGATGACTGCCGCGGATATGGGCGCATTGCTGAGTGCACGTCAGGAAGCCATCGATACGATCTATGCCGAGGATGACAAGGCGGGAGAGGAATTTTCAGATATCTGTGGAGAGCACGTCGACTATATCTGGAATATCGTTCACGAGAAGCCGTAGTCTGCCTCTCGAGTCGTTACGAGAAAGCCGGGCGAATGCCCGGCTTTTTGTATTTGAATACTGCTGCAAGCGCGATTAATTTTTGTCAGCGCCGGAAGCGACTGAAGAAGCCTCCCTTTTCCTCTTCATCGTCATCATCGTCGTTTACCGGCGTCGGGTTGGGCGTCACATTCAACGCTTTCATTGTCTGGGTCATTGACGTCGTGATCTGTTCCTCGATCGAGTCCGGTTTGCTCACCGGTCTTGGCGGCGTATCGTTCGCCGCAGGCGATGAGGCTTCGGGTTGTTTGTCGGCGCTCAGGGCGCGGACTGTTGCCAGGCGTTGCGATGCCGAGATATCAAGTCCGCCAGACTGACCTTCGATCTGCGATTCGATAGACACCTCGACACCCGGTGTTTCGCCCCAGACCTTTTCGAATTCCTTTTCCAGCGGGTTGCTGCTGCCATTAGCGGCCGGAGCAGGATCGGCTGCTGCGGCTTCTGTAGCCTCTTCCGCTTTCGCCGCATCAGCCGCCGCTGTCTCTTCGGCCACCCTGGCGGCTACTGCCGCAGCGGCGACACTGAGTTCCTCACCGAACAGCGTCTCAGCCATCTTGTCATCGACATCCTCTATCGTCTTGGCTTGCGCTAGTCCGACAGCAATCTTTTCGAGTTCCGCGGAGGCTCTCTTTTCCTTTTTCGCAGCTGCCTCGGCCTCGGCTTCAGGATCGACTTCTTCCTCGTCGATGTCGCTTTCTTCTTCCAGGCGCTCTTTTGATTCGAGCGCAGCGGCATCGACCTTCCTGCTGATCGAGTCGTCCAGCGTTATTTCGGGAACACCCGTGAGCGTGGCATTTTTCCTATCCTCCACGGGCGGGGGCACTTCCTCATAATCTTCGGTGTCCGCATCACGGCCTTGTGCAACGGCCATCGCACGTTCGAGCGCGTCGAGATCCGGGCGCAGTTCCGCAAGCGTCGGGTCTCGATCCCAATCGGGTTTCTCTGCTTCCGTTTCGGTTGCTCTGTCTCCGCCTTTTTCTGCTGCGGGATTCTGGCTGCTATCTGGCGTCGCAGGTTTTGGTGCTGCAGCCGCTTGCTCTGCAAGCTCCGGGGACAGAACAGCGAGGTTAGGCAGTGTGTCCTGAATGAGTTCTGGGACCGGATCGGGCTCTGGCGCATCGGGCAGGATCGATAAAGCGGGCTGCGTGTCCTGGATCAACTCCGGAATTTCGTCGCGGCGTTCTTGCGACGACGCAGGCTCTGGCTCTGGCTCGGGCTCGGGTTCTGGCTGGGGCTGGGGCTCGGGCTCGACTTGCACCGCGGGCTCTGGCTCAGGTTGCGGCTCAGGCAATGGTTCGGGCTCAGGTTCCGGCTGCGGTTTCGGCAAGTCCGCCATGGCATCCGGCAGCGACAGTGCGACAAGTTCAGCCGTTGCCTCGTCAGTGAGTTTCGGTTCCGGTTCGGGATTGACGATTTGCGGTGGTGTCGTGAACGTGCCGGTGAGTCCAAACTCTTCGTTCGCAACCCGGCCGAT
>DAOWGY010000293.1 GCA_030641695.1 Gammaproteobacteria bacterium | reverse complement strand
TCATGTGGGGTATCGTCCCGGCGCTGAGCTAAGCAAGAATGCCTCGGCGCGCAGAGCGTCAGCGGTACTCGCAGACGGTGCTGGCCGTTGACTGAAAGCGCTCTTCACCATGCCTTCGAACCGCCTCGTAGGTTTCCAAGGCGGCCAGCTGGCACTTCGCGTAATCCTCGGGATTGAGAATGCCGAGCCCGCCTAATCCGGAACACGCGGTCTTCATGTCCTCGTAAAACCCGTCGTCGCAGTCCTTGCGATCCAGGTCGTAGGTCGCCGCTCCGTGGCGATAGCAAAGATCGTGTGTAACGCATGCGTCGTGAAACTTGTTAGCCTGTTCCCGGTAGTCTTCGATGATCAGGACGGCTGTCGGAATTGAACACCCAAGCTCCACCACCTCGCCACAGGGATGTTCGGTTGGCGCCGCCGCACACGCACCCAGTAGCACAATTGCGCACGAAATGATGACACTCCTCATCATGCGTCAACGATACATGATTCGGATCAAAAGTCGGCGGTGAGAACGTCTTCGTCGTCGAAAAGAGAGCTGCCCGCCCGGGAGTCTTTGTCGTCACGCTCGATTCGCAGCCCGAACTCCCGCGCAATCAGGCGCATGGCTGCGTTGGCTTCCGATTCGCCCTTGAAGCCTTCACCGACGACCATCTTGTTACCGCCCTGGTCGACCATGTGAATCGTGTAGTAAATAGAATGCTTGCCGCCGTTCTGAGTTTTCATCGAACTCTTTTTCTTGAATTTCACGAAGCGGCTGCGCGGCATGCTCTTGCGGCTGATCGGTATGCCGAAGCAGCGGCGCACGGTATTGATGGACGTACCGTCCTGCGATACTTCGAGCGAGTTGGACCCCATGTACAAGGCGGAAAGCATGACCAACGCACCCACGCCGCCGAAGATGCTGCCGAAGATAATGTGTCCTTCCTGAAAAATGAGGAACCAACCCGCCGCGGCAAAAAATCCGCCGAACACAATGCCCATCAATGTGGATACGAGATGGCGACCCATCGGGTAGAACATCGACTGTCCCATGACACCGTGCTGCATGCGAATGATGTCGCGGATATTGGCCGCGGAGACCGCGTCCTGGGCATCGCGGCTTCGTTGCACGGCATAGTTGGAGAGGTGTCGTGATTGTTTCGCTGTTGCATACACGGGAATGTCGTAGTCGCGGTTGATGTCCGTGCCCGGCAACTCCGCGCTGAGACTCATGCGCCAGAGGTAGTATGCGTCGCCTTCCTGCAGTGCGTCTGTCTCTTTGAGCCCTGCAGGCACATCGAATCGAAACGTCAGACGTGTCCCCCGGCCGCCCGGTTCGGCATGCGCAACGATTTCGTCCTGCCATTGCGGGGATTCCTTGCGGCTGCGGTTCTTGCCGGAGCCCGAGATGTAGCTGTGAAGATTGGTCAGGGTCAGCTGGAAATGCGCGGCACTGTCGTAAGGCAGATTCAGGTCGATCGTGCCGCCGACATGGCCGCCAATGGACCCCGGAAAAGGATCCAGTGATACGGGTGCGGGACCGAAGCGACGCCATTCCAGCGTGCGGCGCACGGCCCAGGTGATGAGGCCAATGCCAACCAGTGGAAAGAGCAATGCGATCAATGCGAGGTAGTTCTGTTTTTCAGTGACCTCTCGATACGCCAAAAAAGGCGTGACCGATGAAATCAGGTTCCAGAATGCGGCGAATACCCACGCGGCCCACATCGTGGCTTTGGAACTCGAGCGTATCGTCGGCGTCTGCCAGGCATCGTTGAGGAGCCAGGGTGCGTCCTGGTACTGAGCCAGCGATGCATCTTTCTCTTTCGGCGTGCGCCACGTGAATATCAGCAGCCCGAGACCGACGCCGCCGAACACGAACAGGAAGATGGATTTGAAGCCCAGCAGGCCCCAACGGACGGTCGGGTCGATGATCGATTGCGATGGATTCTCGGGATTGACCCGGACGGTGACGGGCTGGCTGCGAGCGAGTAGCGCGCTCAGCGCATTACCCGTGTCTGCCTGGTAATCACCGATGTTATCGCCGCCGGAGGCGATCCCGACGCGGTCGCCCGTGTAGATGCCACCGCCGTAAGAATAGGTGTAGCGCGCGTACGCTTCGTAGGTATCGGAGTCGTCACCCGAGTGGGTTTCATAACCGGCAGTTATAAGCCGTGCCTCGACCAGGGCCCAGTTCTGCATCTGCCAGGCGTCGTAAAACGTGTTGCTGACCGACCAAAGCATCCAGACGCCGACGCCGAAAAAGGGTAGCGCGAACAGTGATATGAGGATGCGTCCTTTCATGATGGCCCAAGCTAGCAACTCGGTCGTTCGGGCGCTGTGATGTCCGTCCGATTACCGTTCGGCCTGCCGACAGCGTTTCCTGAGAACCTGCAGGAAATGATCGTGCCCGCACATGCGCCGTGCAAAGTCGAGTTCACAGGGCCCGCCTTTGGCCTCGAGTATCTTCTGCATGGATTGGCGAGCATCTTTCGGCCAGGTGGATGGCTCTGCCGCGGCGATAAACGGAGCAATGAGTTCGATGCCGCGCCTGACGTCGGGCGTCCAGCGCTGCGTTTTGCGAAGACCGACATCGCGCGCGACTTTTTTTGCAAGCGCTCTTGCTGACACATCGCGAGATACACCGTCCACGTTCGCGAGTTCGCGGGTGGCGAGCAAGGAACTGGTTTCGATCCAGCGCTCGTCGAAAAGATCGCTGGCACGCGCGCCCGCCAGCGTGAAGTGCATGTCACAACTTGCCAGGCGGCGCAGGGTGCGAATGTTGCTGCGGTACTTCTTGTCACTGCGAACCCGACGCCATTCGCTGTTCGCCAACCTGCGAACAGCTGCATCGACAGGCCGGTAGCCAAGGCGGTGATAGAACCAGAATGCGCCGCTTTGCAGCGCCTCGTCATTGTCCGCACCGAATTGATACGGATTTGCAATATAACGAGTACAACCTGTGAGTTGATGATAGACACGCATCACCTGCACCCACAGGAATGCCGCCTCGCTGCCGCGATACTCGTCGAAGACATTGATGCCGGTATTGATCTGCCGGAACAGAATGCTCGAGCCGCCATAACCAACCGGTGCGCCGTTCGAGAGAATCAGGAAACCCATCGTGCACTCGAGTGGAAAGCGATACTCCGGCAACAGGCCGAATACGGCGACCGATACCCCGTCGCCGACATCCGCGACATGCACGTCTTGCGGATTGGCATGATTGAAGTGGTAGGTCTCGCGATGCCTTACGGCCAGCGAGGCCATCGCGACGTCGATCATCCTGCGGCCCGCGCGTGCAGACAGCCGATCGACGCTTTGCAAGGGCCGAAGTATCTCGCGCGATGCTGACGGGGGCGGCCGACGCATGCCGGTACGGCGTGCCGTCACACTGGCGACAGGAAACCTGTTATGGGTTTTCGAGCATGCCGAGCGCCGCAGGTCCCATGCGAGCGGCAGGTTTGCTGCGTCGTACGCCTGCGACCAGGTTTTCGCGAGTTTCTTGCTGCGCATTTGTGCGAGCACCCAGTCGAAATCCGTATTCTGTCCGCGGGCCAGCTCGAGCCACTCGCAGCCCGTAACCCAGCCGCTGTTGAAGTACTCGTCCTCGCTACCATGCAGCGTGAGTTCGAGCAGCTCATCGCGCCGCTCGACGTTTTCGAGTTCCTCCCAGTCGATCGACACCGCAGCGGGCGCGCTCCGCGAAAGCCAGAGCGCGACGTGGAATGAGAACGGGTAATGCAATCGCGTGCCGGCGATGCCGGTGTCCCACAAGGCTTCGTGATTCGATCGCGACAGCGTAGCCACGCGGGAATCGAAGCACGCGAGTTGCGCGCACGCCAGGCGGTAAAGCGACCGTGAGTCCGGAAATGCGCGGATGAAACACAATGCGGCGTGCAGTCGTTGCAGGTCGTCGGTGGACTTCACGGCGCAATCGGCGAGGTCTCGCAGTAACGCCCGTTTCTCGGCAGACGCCTCGCCGTCGTAGCTGTTTCGGATATCAAAGAGTCTCCGAATACGTTCGCCCACGGTTCGTCGGCTGGACGTCATATCTCCGATATCGACAAGCGCGCGAGCTTCGCGGTTTTCTTGTTCTGGTGGCGTTGCATCTTGCGCAGAATTTTATCGAGCATGTGAATGGCGCCGAGAATGTTCGGCCCCTTGTTCAGCATCACGCAGTCGGCGCGTTGTGACATCGCTGCGTCCGTGATTTCAGCGCGTGTCGGCAGGCCCTTCTTGGCCTCTGTCTCGAGTACTTGCGTTGCCCAGACAACCGGCACGTGCGCGGCCTCGGCGATCCACAGTATTTCTTCCTGGATTTCCGCGAGATTCGCCCAGCCACACTCCACGGCGAGGTCGCCACGGGCGATCATGATGCCGGCCGGGAAATGCCGCATCGTCGCCAGCATGATCTGCGGCAACTTGCGGTAGGCGCGCTGGGTCTCGATCTTGGCGACGATACCCAGTCGATTGCCAGGATATTTCTCGAGTTCTTCCTGCAGCGCAATGATGTCCTCGGGCCGCCTGATGAATGAAAGGGCGACAGCGTCTGCGTGTTCGACGATGAACGGCAGGTCCTCGCGGTCCTTGACCGTGATGCCGGCGAGCTCGAGGTCGGTACCCGGAAAATTGACGCCCTTGTTGCTGCGCAGCCGGCTGCCGGTCGGCTTGGCGCTCGTGACATGCACGGAAATTTCGGCATCGGAACAAGAGTCCACGATGCCGTCTATCTTGCCGTCGTTGAGGCGCACGGGATCGCCGACCGCGACCTGCTCGAATATTTCCACCGGTCTGCAGGACACGCGTGCGGGCGCTTTGACGGTACCGTCCTTGTTGAGCACCGCGGGCGACCCGGGCGCGGTGTCTCGTGTCAGTATCAGGACATCGCCGACGTGTAGCAGGATCGACTGCTCGACCGCCGGCAGCTCGCCGAAGCGGAATTCCTGCTGCTCGCCTGACACGTGGTCGGCAAGGTGAAATCGCATACCTGTCGTGACGAATGCCGTCTTGTAGAGTTCGAGGATGAGTCCCTTGGTGTCTTTGAAGACAACTTCGAGTTTTCTTTTTCGACCGCGAGCGTCCTTGAACTGCAACAGGTCGCCGATTTCAGCGGCTTCGATGCAGT
>DAOWGY010000049.1 GCA_030641695.1 Gammaproteobacteria bacterium | reverse complement strand
GATTGGCAGAGTTCGTGCCGGGTGGATGCCTGCCCCCACGCAGTAAAGAGCGAGCTTGCCTATGCTGATCGCCATGCCGCCCACACCCTGGTCTCCGATACCGAGGATGGCCTCGTTGTCCGTGACAACCATGAGCTCGACGTCGCTGAACGGTGCCGAATGTCGCAGTACGTCCTCGATGCGTCCTGCGTGGTCGGGTGTAATGAAGATTCCCCGGGCGCGACGATAAACGCGTGAGAAGAAATGCGAAGCCTCCCCCACGGTCGGCGTGTAGATGACCGGCATCAACTCCTCGAGATGCATACTGAGAATCTTGTAGAACAACACCTCGTTGCGATTCAGCAGCAGCCCCAGGTCGATGTTCCTGCCCACCGGATCCTTGTTGAAAGAGATCGTCAGGTAGGTGCGCTCGGCCTGGGTTTCTATGTCGTTGTGCTGCGACGGCAGCATGCCCTCGATGCCGAAGCGTCGCCGCTCGTTGTGGGTGAAGCCTATGCCCTTATTGTAAAGGGGAGACCTTATTAACTCGGAGCCGCTCAGATTGACACGTACCATGTCCCCTTGCGGGGTTTTTATCAGTTCGAACTTTTCCACGCTTGTGCCCGCCATCCTCCTGGATGACGGGAACTACACGCCGTTATGCTGACAGTGTCAACCGTGGTCAACACCTATCGTGGTCAACACCTATTCCGTGTCGATCGCACGGGCAGTTACAGGCATTGCGCCAGCCGGTACACGCTGAAGCTGGTTGCGAACCGGGCTTTTCGTATCCAGCACAAACAGATTCCCGGCAAGTACGAGCAATGTTCCGACGACGATCGTCGCGTCGATTTCGAGTCCCTCGAAAATCGTGGAGAGAATCAGCGCCACAACAGGAAACATGACCAACGCATATCCGGCCTTGTGTGCGCCGATGCGGCCGAGCAAAGTCAGGTATGCCCCGAATGCGACGATCGAGCCGAACACGGTCAGGTACAACAGCGAGCCCAGGTAGCCCGCCGACCAGTCGAAGGTGAATTCATGCCCCTTGGAGATCGCGATGGCCGCCGTAATCAGCGCGCCGTAAGACATGCCCCAGGCGTTCGACTGGATGATCGGCAATCGCGCGCGCTGCGCTCCTTGTGACACCATGTTGCCGAATGAGGCGACAAGGGCTCCCATCACAGCCAGGAACGAGCCGTAAAACACCGTATCGGAAAAGGTCATTTCACCAATCTGTGGCGCGAACAGCGTGAATATACCGGCCATACCCAGGAGCGCGCCGAACAGCACGCGACGGCCAGCTCTGACGCCGAAAAAGATGCGCGCGTTGATGATATTCATCCACAGCAAGGTCGAGAATGCGATCGCTGTTAGCGCGGATGAAATGTAGATTTGCGCCCGATAAGCGAGCACATAATTCACGCCGAACAGCAGCAATCCCAGCAGCAAAAACCAGCCGTGATCGCGCCAGCTGAACGCGAGCCTGAGCCCACGGATCCGACTCCAGCCGAACAGTAACAAGGAGGCGCCGGCGTACCGATACACGATTGACACTTCCGGCTCCACAACGCCTAACTGGAACTCGATGGCTAACCACGTGGAGCCCCACACCAGGACCGTGATGAGGTACAGCAGTGCATTGCTCATGAACATTTCCTGCAGTCGAAGGCGCGAATCGCATCTTCGAGGACTTCTGTATGCAGGTTCCGGTAGCGATGCAGGCGCACCGGAGCCGCAACAAGCGCTGCAAGTGCGGCGCGCCATTTGGTGCCGGGGAGGTTTTGACTGGGGTTGCCGAGGCTCTGCATTGCGTGACCGCACGCGGCGGCTGCGCAGGACGTGTCTGTATGGCGGTCTCTCATGCTGATTCCCTCTGGTCTTCTGTAACGAGGACTTGACTGTACATGCATTCTGTAGGTATAACAGACACAATTTTTAGGAAATAGGACCTATACAGTCATGCTCCAGGTCAGTAAACAGGAAGGCACCTACCTCTACCGCCAGGTCATTGATTTGATAGCGGAAAACATAGACGCTGGCGCCCTGCGGCCGGGTGACCGCCTGCCCTCATTGCGTAAGATGAGCCAGACGGCCGGCGTGAGTATTCCGACCGTCAGGCAGGCCTACATCGAACTCGAGCGCCAGCGGCGCGTGGAATCCCGGCCACAGTCCGGTTTTTATGTTCGCCACGTCGCCGCCAACGACATTGTGCTACCGACACCCTCCTACGAAGGTGAGCCCATTCCGCTGACCTGCCGCACGCTGATGGAGCGCGTTTACAACGGCATCAACAATCCGGATCTCGTCCCGCTAGGCATCGCCAATCCAACGATGGCCAGACCGGCAGCGAAGGCTCTGCACCGGGCGATGAAGCGCGTCATGGCCCGGGCCGAAAACCGCAGCCTGGGTTACTCTGCGACACTGGGTGAACCCGCCCTGCGACGTCAGATTGCCTACCAGTACCTGGATACGACCGGCGTTCAGGTCGATCCCGAGCACATCGGCATCACCAATGGCGGCCAGGAGGCGTTGTTACTCGCGTTGAAAGCAGTGGCATCAGAAGGCGACATCATTGCGGTCGAGACGCCGACGTATCACGGCCTGCTGGAACTGATCGACAGTCTGGACATGCTGGCTATCGAGATCGAGACCTGTCCCGAGGAAGGCGTCACGATTTCCGAACTCGAGCGCACCCTGCAAACACATGATGTCAAGGCCTGCATGTTCTCGACGACGTTATCCAATCCATTGGGCGTGACAATGCCCGAAAAGGACCGTCGAAAGATGGTTGATGTGCTCGAGAAATACGACACGATCCTGATCGAGGATGATGTCTACGGCGACCTGCGTTTCGATGGTGTTCGCCCGGTCCCGGCACAGTTCCTCGGCGGCAAGGCACACATCATCACCTGCGGCTCGTTCTCCAAAACAGCTGCACCCGGCTACCGCATAGGTTGGGTGGTCACGGACGAGTACATTGAGAGAATTTCGCAACTAAAGCGTGCATTCTCCTGCACCTCGGGCCTGTTGCAGCAATTGACGCTCGCGGACTTTCTCGCATCGGGCGACTACACCCGCCACCTGAAAGCGCTACGCCCCGTCCTGAAGCGCAATGCGGATCGCCTGGCCGCCCTCGTGGCCGAGCACTTTCCGCCACAAACGCGCACCTCGAAACCGGTCGGTGGCTCCGTCCTGTGGCTCGAACTGCCCGGTGGGGTCGATGCAGAAAATCTCTTCGACGAGGCCATCGAGGCCGGCATCAGCATCGCACCAGGCCGTATCTTCTCGCCCTGCAGCTGCTATGCGAATTTCCTGCGCCTGAGCTTCGGCCACCCCTGGACCGAGCACACGGAGAACGCCATGCGCTGGCTGGGCAATCGCGTCACTGAGATTGCGGCACAGAGCGGCTAGCCCGACTATTTCACCAGTTGGCGCGTAAGATCGGTTAAGGATTTGATTGGCTGATGGATTTTCTGCTTGAGCGGAATAACGGTGTCTATTGCCGAAAGCAGAAAATTCTTCAGGCGATCAAAGACTAAGCGAGAGCGCGGCGAACTGGTGAAATAGTCGGGCTATACCACGCCTGCCTTGCGGAGCGGTAACTCGCGAATGCGCTTGCCTGTTGCTGCGAAATAGGCGTTGACGATCGCCGGCGCGGCCGGCGGCACGCCGGGCTCGCCGACACCGCCCGGAGGTGCATCAACATCCATGATGTGCGCATGAATCGCCTTCGGCGCTTCGCTCATGCGGATGACCGGGTAGGTGTCGTAATTACCCTGCACGATGCCGCCCTCTTTCGCGGTGATCTCGCCGTGTAACGCGAGGCTCATGCCGAAGATGCCGGCACCTTCCATTTGCGACACGACGCGATCGGGATTCACCACGAGACCCGCGTCGATCGCCGTCCACAGTTCCTCGACATGAAGTTTGCCCGCACTGTCGACACGTACTTCTGCGACGGTGCCGACCGTGCTCAGGAACGACCGATGTACAGCGATGCCGAGACCGTGACCGTCAGGCAGTTCGCGCCCCCAACCCGCCATCGCTGCGACCTTCTCGACAACTGCGGCGTAACGGGCCGTGTCGATCGGGTGCGTGTCGAGTCCCTGACCGTAATTGGAATACTCCGCGCCATCGTCTGCCGGATTGACCTTGCGGGGCGGACCTGCCAGACGCAGCAGGTAGTCTCTGGGATCCTCGCCGGCCAGGTGGGCCAGTTCGTCGGCGAATCCGCACACCGCAAAAGCATGGTAGACATTGCAAACGGAGCGCAACCAGCCGATGCGTACATGCGCTTTCGCATCTCCCGATTCGAGGCGCATGTTAGGAATCGCGAACGGGTTATCAATCATGCCGAGTCCGAGCTCGAAACCACCGGGTCCGGTCGCCTCAGCACTAAACGTCGAGCCAATTGATGGAAAGACACTGCGATGCAGCCAGGCGGTCGTATTGCCCTCGCTGTCGAGGCCCGCTTTCAAATACTGCGCGCTGACCGCATGGTAGTAACCGTGACGAATGTCGTCCTCTCGTGACCAGCTTACCTTGACTGGCCTGCCGGACTCTTTCGCCAGCCAGGCAGCCTCTGCAGAGAACTCTGCTTTCCATTTGCGGCCGAACGCACCTCCGAGCAGCGTTACGTTCACCCTGACCTGAGGTTTTTCGATGCCGAGCAGGCTGGCAATAGTGTCCTGCACGGACTGCGGATCCTGCGTACAGGTCCACACTTCACAGCTACCGTCGTCGCGCATCATTGCCGTCGCAGCCGGTGGCTCCATCGGCGCATGCGACAGGTGCGGCGCGTAGTAGTCGGCCTCGTGCAGGCTGGTGGCGCCCTCGAACGCGGCATTGACGTCACCGCGATTCAGCACGGTCTTGCCTTGCGTGTGAGATGTCTCGACCAGCTGTGTGCGATAGGTTTCCGAATCGTATTCGGCGTTCAGCCCCTTGTCCCACTCGATCGCGAGCGCTGCTCTGCCTCGCTGCGCCGACCAGCTATTGCTGGCGAGGACGGCGACGCCTCCCAGGGGATTGAATAGTGGCGGCGATGTTCCATCCGGCATCCGGATGACTTGCTCGACACCGGCAATCGCGAGCGCGGCCGAATCGTCCAGCGATTTGACCGTACCCCCGACCACCGGGCACCGCTCGATCGACGCGTGCAGCATGTCCGGCAGTGCTGTATCGAAGCCGAACATGGCTGCGCCCGTGGTCATGTCGAATCCGTCGATCAGGTCCATGGGCTCGCCAATGTAACGATAATCGGCCGGATCCTTGAAAGTTATCTCCTCGGGCACCTCGATCTCAGCGGCGGCAGCGACGAGTTCGCCGTATGACGCCGAACGGCCGCTCGCTTCGTGGTGTATCGCATGCTCCCGCGCGACGAGCTCGGCCATCGGTACGCTCCACGTCGCGGCGGCGGCGGCAATCAGCGTTTCTCGCGCTGATGCACCGGCGGTCCGCAGCACGTCGAAATGCTTGCGAATGCTCGTGGAACCGTCGGTGTTCTGGTCACCGTATTTCTCGTCGCCGGGGGCCTGCAGCAATTCGATACGGTCCCAGTCCGCCTCAAGTTCGTCAGCAATGACCTGCGGCAGCGATGTACGGATCCCCTGCCCCATCTCGGATCGATGACAGTAAATTTCGACGACGTTGTCGTTGCGAATGTTCACATAGACGTTCGGCGCGACACTGGCCGCGCCATCGGTTGTCGCAGACCGCTGACAGCCCGAAGTCAGTGTCACAGCGAAAACCAGTCCACCGCCCGCGATACCGGTGCGTTGCAGGAATTCCCGCCGGCTGATTTTGCGAAGTTCGCTCATGACTCACCCCCGGCGGCCCGGTGAATGGCCTTGCGAATTCGCGTATAGGTTCCGCAACGGCAGATATTGCCGCTCATCGCCATGTCGATGTCCGCATCGCTCGGGTTCGGATTGCGCTCGAGCAGGGCCGCCGCGCTCATGATCTGGCCAGGTTGGCAATAACCGCACTGCGGCACATTCAGTTCGCGCCAGGCTCGCTGCAGCGGATGATCGCCGTCCGCGGACAAGCCCTCGATGGTCGTCACTGCAAGCCCGGATACTGCGGAGAGCGGCACCGAACAGGACCGTACGGGCTGTCCGTCGACATGTACGTTGCACGCACCGCACAGCGCCTTACCGCAGCCGTACTTGGTGCCGGTCAGGCCGGCAACATCCCGGATCGCCCACAGCAAGGGCATTTGCGGATCGACGTCGAGTGTTAACAACTGACCATTCAGGGTGAATTCGATTGCCATTGAGAGCCCCTCCGATACCCGGCGATTTCGCCTTTTCGGCAATACTATCACCGTTCTTTTGTGCTTCATGGACATGGCCGAATTGTGACCGGTATGACCGACCTCGGGCCCGTGGCAGCGGATAATTCGACGTATGCCGAATGCAATCATGATATTGCCGGTGGCACTGCCGATCCTCTTCTGGGGCTACTACCACTATCACAAGGATCGCCACCTGCCGGAGCCGGTCGGGCACCTGGTGCTGACCTTCTTTCTCGGCATCGTCGCGGCGGCAATCTCGAAGGGGCTGTACATCGGTCTGGGGCTGGTGTCCTTGCGCTTCGACGCTCTGCTGCTTGCCGATACCAATATGCCCGGCCTGCTGGCGTATTCGTTGCTCGTAATCGGGCCCATCGAGGAATTCGCGAAGCTATTGCCTTTCGTGATCATCGTGCTTCGATTCCCGGAGTTTGACGAGCCGCTCGACGGCATAATTTACGCATCGTTTGTCGCGCTCGGATATGCCGCCGTGGAAAACGTGCTCTATCTCGAATACCTGACGCCACTCGAAGCCGCGGCCCGCGGATTCGCCGGCCCGGTCGTTCACATGCTGTTTGCGTCGATCTGGGGTTTTACGACTGGCTGTGCACATCTGCGCGGCGAGTCATTGCTGCGCGGTATGGCGAAGGGGTTCGTAGTGGCCGCCGGCCTGCACGGCCTCTATGACTTCATCGTCCTGCAGAATTCGCTGAACGCGCTGCCGATCGCTGCGGGATTCATCGCGGCCATATGGATCTGGCGGTTGAGACTGATGCGCGCGCTGCACGAAGACGCGCAACGCAAGACAGAAATCGAGCGGGAACGGGTCTAGCGCCGCTGACTAGCCGCGATTGTATGGATCGCCACGGTCTGGCGCGGTGATCGGCGGCTCCGCTTCGAGCGCCAGGTCGGCCAGCGCCTCCGAGTCCTGTATCAACTCGGTGCAACGCTTCTGGATCTCCGAGAGTTTCAGAGAAACGCTCGACTTTGACAGCGGTACATCCTTGAAATCCGTGTGCATTACGATCTTCCGTTAATCAACTGTCTGTAAATTGCGACAGCTTGTGATTTCAAAGTATAGAGACCCGTAAGGACTCGAAATGTGAACTGGATCACATGAAATTCGCACAAAACAAGCTTTTTCCGCGTTTATGTTCAATCGCTGCGGCGCGCCCACAGGCCAACCGTCATTGCGGCGACTGGCTGAGCACAGACATCAGCATTGCAATGCCGTCAACGAAGTTGCCGAGGCGCAGGTTTTCATTCGGACTGTGCTGATTGTTGTCGATGTTGACCGTGGCAACCACAGCTGCCGGTACGTCAAGCGTCTCGATGATCGGGGCGATGGGTATCGAGCCGCCCATCGTGCGAATCAGGATCGGTTCCTCGCCATTGAGCGCCACGAGACCCGCCCTTGCCATGAGCCCGGCGGGCGAATCGACGGGTGAACGAAAAGCGCGATAACTGATTTCATGACTGATGCTGACGATTCGCTCGTGCTGTCGTCGCTCTGCATCGCTCGGCGCATGATCGAGTACCGTGTATCCCTGTGCCTCGACATGCGCGAGCAACAGGCCGACAAGTCGCTCCGGATTCGACTCGCTGACCAGGCGAATGTCCAGTTCAGCCGTCGCCGTCGGCGGAATGATGGTTCTCGATTCATCACCGATCCACGCGGCTGCCATGCCGCGTATGTTCAGCGACGGATACTGAATAGCCTCCTGCAGCGTCGGCGCAAGGCTGTCAGCACGCGACATACCCATCGAATCCAGGATTGCCGCCTCGTCGTCCGGCACTTCGGCAAGCGTCGCCCGAACCTCATCGGATAACTCGATGCCGTCGTAGAAACCGGGAATCGTAAT
The DNA here is from genome assembly GCA_030641695.1 of Gammaproteobacteria bacterium. GTDB lineage: Bacteria > Pseudomonadota > Gammaproteobacteria > Steroidobacterales > Woeseiaceae > UBA1847. The sequence goes on along the minus strand of DAOWGY010000049.1, from coordinate 2,528 downwards.
GATGCCGTCGGGCGACTTCATCGAGGCCAGGATGCGCGCCAGGTCGAACGCCGGATTCGGTACGAAGTTGCCATAGTGGCCGCTGTGCTGGGCAACCCTGGGACCGTAGGCGACCAGCGTCACTGTCGCGATCCCGCGTGCGCCAAAGGTCACAGTCGGCCGATTGGAGGCGTGTGGCGGCCCATCGAAAATCAACAACAGGTCCGAAGCCAGCAAGTCCCGGTGCGAACGGATCGCAGCAGCCAGGTTTGGGGAGCCCAGCTCCTCTTCAGTATCGACGATGACCTTGAGGTTGTAGTCGGGCGCCGCGCCCAGCTCGTCGAGCAACTCGATCGCCATCAGAAACTGGGTCATTGGGCCCTTGGAGTCCGATGCGGAACGCGCGAACACACGCCAGTCCGGATCGTAGCGTTCCTCGATCGACGACCAGTCAATCGTGTGCCAGTTGCCGTCACTGTCCCGCGCTTTCAGCACCGGCAAATACGGATCCGCCTGCGCCCAGGCGCCAGCGTCGACCGGTTGCCCGTCCGCCTGCAGGTATACGAGCACGGTCTTGCTCGCGTTTTCACTCAACCGCGCCGCGTACAAGGCGGGGCTGCCGTCCGTCGGAATACGCCGGGTCTCGAAGCCGCGCTCGCCGAAGGCGACTTCCATCCAGACTACGAGCTTCTCGATATCGTCCGGATGGTTGGCGTCGTTGGGCAGGCTGAGAAAGTCGCGATACAGGGCAACAGCGGCGTCGACGTTATCATCGACGACGCGGCGGATTTCATTCGCGGCAAGCGACTCGCTCTGTGCCACGCCGGCCATCGCCAGCACGGCGATACCTATTGTCACTCGGGCCAGTTCATTCAATGGTTTCACCCCACTAAAAAAGGCTGCCTCTTGCGAGGCAGCCTTTAGTGTAATCGCGATTGCTTCGCGACGATTTCTTAAGGTCTCACTGCGTCGATGGTGCCCATTGCGATCGCCGTTACAGCGGCTGCGCTGAACAAAGCGGCGAGGCCACCCAACGCGCCGGTGAGATACGGACCAACGACGTTGATCGAATCCAGGGCGCCCTGAACAGCGATTAACGCGACGGTCGCAACCAGGAAGCGCATCCTGTCGTCTTTCTCGATGAAGTAGCCACCGACAAGGCCTAACACGGCAATGACCACTGCACTATATGCAAAACCGCCAATCACGCCAGCGACGAGTGCGACCAGTACACCAACCAGTTTAATAATTTTTCCCGCATCCATATGAGTCCCCTTTCGGTTCTTGTTGTAATGTCGTTGTGAACTTTCGTTGTTATTGTGCGCAGCGTCTGTGGCTGCGCGGGGGGACAGTCTATCAATTCCTGAGAGACAATATTTCACTATTATTAGTCGCTATATATATTGATAATTCATCTAGTTAGGATGTATTTCTAAAATTTGTATTACTATTTTGTTTAGCGATCGCACAGAAAACCGCTGAAACGCCGCTTTGCAGTTCAGAATCGCAGCAACGCCGAGCCCCAGGTAAATCCTGCCCCAAATGCCTCGAACAACAGCAACTCGCCCCGTTTGATGCGGCCGTCACGGACCGCCGTATCGAGTGCCAGAGGAATCGAGGCCGACGAGGTATTGGCATGTTCGTCCACAGTGACGATGACGCGCTCCATCGGCATATCGAGCTTCCTGGCGGCTGCGCTGATGATGCGCAGGTTGGCCTGGTGTGGCACGAACCAGTCCAGGTCGTGTTTGTCGACGTTATTTTTTTCCAGGGTCTCACGCGCGATCGAGTCCAGTGTTGCCACGGCCCTGCGAAAAACGGCATTGCCGTTCATCTGGATGTACGCCTCTTGCGCGCGCAGGACATCGTAGCCGTTTGAGATACCCTGCGGCACTTCCAGCAGATCTTCGTACTTGCCGTCTGCATGAATATGGGTCGAGATGATGCCCGGTTCATCCGTGGCCTGCAGAATCACGGCACCGGCACCGTCGCCGAACAGCACGGCTGTCGTGCGGTCCTCCCAGTTCGTGATCCTCGAGAGCGTCTCCGCACCGATCACGAGGGCGTGTTTCGCAGCGCCGGTTCGAATGTAACGGTCGGCGACGTCCAGGCCGTACACGAACCCGCTGCACGCAGCCTGTACATCGAAAGCAGCGCAACCACTGATGCCCAGACGACGCTGAATAATGCACGCCGTGCTGGGAAATACCTTGTCCGGGGTTGTCGTGCCGACGACGATGAGGTCGATGTCGTCCGCGTCCAGTTCTGCCATCTCCAGCGCACGTGACGTGGCTGCCAACGCCAGATCGGAGGTAGTCTCGCCATCCGCGGCGATATGACGCCGCTTGATACCGGTCCGCTCGCGAATCCACGCGTCGTCGGTATCCATCATTGTCTCGAGATCCTTGTTCGTCAGGACTTTCTCGGGCAAATAGCTGCCGGTACCGGCGATCCGTGAATAAATCATAGTCTGTATCCGTTGATGGCCGTTGCGGCTCAGCGCCGCATGAAATCCGCGATTTCACGCAAAGTCGGATAGTCGAACAAAT
>DAOWGY010000003.1 GCA_030641695.1 Gammaproteobacteria bacterium | reverse complement strand
TACTCGCTGCCCGAGTAGTTCCGCCTGTACGAAAGGTCAGGTTTTGGAGTTACTGTCAGCGCCGCCGGCCGTTCGCGCCGGGGTTCAGCGGCAGTTCGGATACCTGCGTGCCACGGCTGAAGTTTGCGCTGTTGGAGTTGACCGAATCGAGCGTCCAGCCGTCGTGTGTTTCGCCCTCTGCGAGTTGCAGCAGCTGGTTGTCAGCGAGATTGCGCAACACAGCGATGCTCGCACCGCTTGTCAGTGCAACGCCCTCGAGTTGCAGGCGCAGTGGCGTTGGCGGTGGTGCCGGTGCCCTGGTTTCAAGCGGTTCCGGCATCCTGCGATCGACAAAGAACAGGGGTCGCCCGAGCATGTCGGTGAGATCGGCCATGCCAGGTGGACTCAACGACACGTCACCGAATTCAGGCAATATCGCGGCTGAGTCTTGCAACGTATGCGACTCGGCGGCAGCAGGTTTCGCGGGATACAGAATCTGCACTGCGATAATGAGTAACAGCACGACATTTGCCGCGACGAGCAATTGGGTCGGACGACTGATTTGAGTTATGCGCATCACGAGGTCTCCGGCATGTAGGCGACGAGCTCGAACTCGGCATCCATGGGGTGCACCTGGACCTTGAATTGTTGGCGTCCTGCGAGATTGTCACGCAGTGAGACGTTTTCGACGAACATATACACGTCGTTGGTTTCAATGTCGTAAAACGACTGCAGTATCGCCGGAAGCTCTCCGCGCAGCCGGACTTTGATTGCGACCCGGATGAATCCCTGTTCATCCGCCGGTGGCAGGATTTGTGTGCTGACGATTTGTGCTTTGTTCGTCGCGGTGATGGTCTTGACGCGTCGTTGCAGTTCGGCACCGGCCACGGCCACGGTATCGCTTCTCAGGTGATTGCCCGACGATTTTTGCGCGTTTCGGATTGACTCGTACTGCGGTAGCAGCGCTTCGTCCCGGGCGGCGATTTGCTCATAGCGCTGCAGACGTTCGAATGCCTGGTCTAACGTTGCCTGTCTCGACGCATTCGCAGTCCAGATCGGTCCAATGGTCAGCAACAAGCCGGTGGCGACGACAATCGCGAGAATACCGATCGCCAGTTGCCGTCGCTGATTACCGTTGAGTTTGGCGATCATTGCGACTCGCTCCTTACGACGTCCGCCGACAAATGAAACCGGTCAGCGTCCGTGCCAGCAACCTGCACCACCGATGAGCGAAAACGGGCGTTCTCGAAGTAGGGTGACGACTCGATGATCGCGATAAGTGACGAGGACGCTTTGGACTGCCCTTGCAGCTGCAGTTCAGTGTCCGATAAATCGAGCCGTCCGACCCAGGTGTTGTCGGGCAGGATCCGGCTGATCTCGTCTAATAGCTGCACTGCCAGAGTCGCCGACTGCTTCTTTTGGATAAGGAAACGCGACGCATCGGCCATCTTTTCCAGGTCCTGGCGCAACTGACTGCCTTCACGGGCGGCGATCGCGGCTGCCTCGACCTGTGCCTCGACGCTGCGAATCGCACTGTTCTTTTGCACGATGGGTATCGTGATTGCGGCGACGAGCAGGACGGCGCAAAGCGCCGTCAGTGCCAGGTTCGGGCGGCGAATATCGAAGCGCTTGCTGCGGCGTTTTTCCATCGGCAGCAGGTTTACGCCCCTTAGATTGCTGCCGTCGCGGCTGCGGCAGGTAATGACATCGGCGCGCAGACCGTGCGTTGATAGTGCTTCGAGCAACCGGTCCACTTCAGTTTGCGGTGAATAGACCAGGTCGACCGACAGCTCCTGTCGAGCAATATTGCGGCCGGTGACCACGAAGTCGTAATAGAGTTTCGATGCGGGAAACGGCGTGTGTTGGTCCATTTCGAAGCCCAGCACTTCGCGCAAGTTCTCCTCCGCGGCCAGCGGCAAGGTGAGCGGCTTGGTCAGGACCTTGTCGGCGGGCATTACCAGGATCGTTTGCTGAACATCGCGTGGCAGTTCGTCGTTCGCGGCATCGGGTGCGTTCAGTGACAAGCGCAAAATTTCACGAGAACTCGCGTACGTGCCGAGATTGATAAGCACTTCGTTGCCGTCCGCCTCGAGAAACAGTTTCTGTCGGCGCTGAGCAATGGCCTCGTGCAGGTTCGCCGGCAGCATGGCGTAAAGCTCTCCTGTCCACCACGACCAGAATTCGGCAAGACGCCGCTGCAGTGGCGCTGCGTATCGAATCTGCAGGGGTTGCAGCGAACGTCGCACGCTCACGTTCACACCGCATCTCCTTGCCGTGGTGGAAACTCCACCCGCGGCGGTTCACGCCAATCGAGCACAGTGAACGGGAGCTTCGACGAACGTGAGATAGTGACCACCGCCTCGAGCGCGGCAATCGTCCCGGAGCCGCCCGCGGCGCTCGAGTAGATATGATACGTGCCGTTGCGCGCTCCGCGAGATTTCCTGTCTGCGCCGTCCGGCGTCACCGGTTGCACTACATCGCCCGTCAGCGCAGCGATCAATGCGGGCGGCGCATACTCGAGATTGATCCCACCGCGCCGGGAATACACGGTTACGAACGCCACAAGCCGCTCGAAAAGTGCATGGTTGATGACAGGAATGTATTTGAGTTCATCGATGGTCGCGAATGCGCCATCTCGTGAGCTCCACGGCAGGCCGGCGGCGCGATAGTCGTCGTCCTCGATGCCATGCAAATGTGCAAGATCGTCTTTGTCGCGCCAGTCCAGGATGGCGTCGACGAGTTCACGTTCCTCGCTTTCTTCGACGCCGCAGGCTCGCAGAGTCGCGCCCAGGAGGTCAGGGGTCGCCGCGTTGAGATCCACGAGCCCGGTCGCGTCACGAATTGCCATAGTGACAACATCATCATAGATTTTGATCGTGAAAACGCTGCCGTCGACAGGCAACTCCGCGTCAGTATTGTCAGCCAGCATCTCGAGGATCACGTGGTTGATGCCGGCTTCTGCGAGCGCGCGCGCTTTCGCGGACTCGACCTGGCGCGAGGCGAGCTTGGTATCCGTATGCGCATTGCGCGAGTGGCCTGCCGCCATGACGCTCAACAGCACTACGAGCCAGAGCACGACAATCAACGCCATGCCGCCTTGCTGCCGAAAACACTTGTTACGAACGCTATTCACGAACGTCCACCGAGTCGTAGTGTGTAAACCAGGTCCGGCCAGCCGCCGTTGCCAAGATCCGTTCGCGTACGGATGCGTATCGCACTGGGATATCGCTCGGCATCATCACGCCAGTCCCGTTTCCATTCCGGGTTGTCGTCTTCCATCTCGGCGCCGTAATAGTGGAACGAGATGGCCTCGAAACCCGGGCCGAGCATCATGGAGTCGCTCGTGAATGGCTCGTCGAATTCGTCACTGCCCGGGTCGAACGGTGAGTAGGACAGCGTAAGGAACTCGCGACCGTCTTCGGTCCTGGCTGCCAGCGAATAAGTCATAAGGCCAGCGCCATTGGAGTATCGCGGCGCGGGTGCGACGAAGCGCATTTGTTTTTGCC
>DAOWGY010000208.1 GCA_030641695.1 Gammaproteobacteria bacterium | reverse complement strand
CCGCAGGCACGGCGCGACGATGCGGGGGCAGCCTTTGTCCGGCCTCCCTGCACTCGACGAAATTAGAAACTGTCTTTTATGAATCGCCAATCGATTAGCTCAAGCCCGCGCGAAGCAGCAAATCCGCCCAAGTTCGGATCCCGCATCCACCGACGCGGCATTATGCCACATCGTCCTGCCGCGCAAAGTTGCTCGAGGCCTTGAAATGACAGGCCCGTGGCGTTACCTCCTGCCACATAAAACAACTTGGCAGAGCGCTCGCCTCCGTTACAATGTGCGCGCAACCGGTCCTCGCAACGGACCGATTGTAGGGAAATTTTACCTAATATGAGAACCTGAAGTGTGATGGCGTCAACAGAATCGAATGTGAAGAAATTCCTCAATTCCATACAGTTACCTGGGACCGGCCACCCGCTGGGCGATATTGGGCGTGTCAGCGCCGCCGACCTGTCTGAGGGCCGCGCCAGCGTCAAGGTGGAACTCGGCTTCCCCGCAGATACCGCAATTGACGGCTGGCGCGAGCACATTGCTGCTGCCGTCAAGGCGGAGACCGGTGTAGCTGACGTGGATGTCAGCCTGTCCTGGGCGATCACAGCTCATGGCGTGCAACGCAATCTCAAGCCGCTTGCGAACGTACGCAACGTGGTTGCCGTGGCGTCCGGGAAGGGCGGCGTCGGCAAGTCGACCGTCGCCGTGAATCTCGCACTGGCGCTGTCGGCGGATGGCGCATCGGTGGGTCTTCTGGACGCGGATATCTACGGCCCCAGCCAACCGCACATGGTCGGCCTCGTCGGCAAACAGCCGACCAGCGAGGACGGCAAGACCATGGCGCCACTCGAGGCGTTGGGCTTGCAGGTCATGTCGATAGGCTTCCTGATTGATGCTGACCAGCCGATGGTTTGGCGTGGTCCGATGGTGACGTCGGCATTGAGTCAGCTGCTGCACCAGACTACGTGGCATGACCTCGATTATCTGATCGTCGACATGCCGCCTGGCACAGGTGACATCCAACTCACGCTATCGCAACAAGTGCCGGTGTCGGGCGCCGTCATCGTGACGACGCCACAGGACATTGCCGCCATCGATGCGCGCAAGGGTCTTGCCATGTTTCGCAAGGTCGCCATCCCCGTACTGGGCGTCATCGAGAATATGAGCACGCACGTTTGTTCATCCTGCGGCCACGAGGAAGCGATTTTCGGCGCGGGTGGCGCCGATGCGATGGTGAGCGATTTTGATATCGAACTCCTCGGCAAGCTGCCGCTGGACGCACGCATACGCGAGCAGACGGATGCGGGCCATCCTACCGTCGCCGCCGATCCGGAGTCGTCGGCTGCGGAGGCTTTTCGCAATTCAGCGCAGCGCATGTCTGCAGCACTTGCGATACAGGGCAGGGACTACAGCAGCAAGTTTCCCAAAATCGTCGTCGAGTAACGCAAATGAGCATCAAGTCGGATCGCTGGATTCGTCGCATGGCTGCGGACCATGGCATGATCGAGCCGTTCGAACCGGGCCAGGTTCGCGACAGCGACGCCGGGCGAATCGTCTCCTACGGCACGTCGAGCTATGGCTACGACGTCCGCTGTTCGGACGAATTCAAAATCTTCACGAACATCAACTCAGCCATCGTGGACCCGAAAGAATTCGATGAGACGAGTTTTGTCGATCTCAAAAGCGATGTCTGTGTCATTCCGCCGAATTCGTTCGCCCTGGCGCGCACCGTTGAGTATTTCCGCATTCCGAGAACCATACTCACCATCTGCCTGGGCAAATCCACATACGCAAGATGCGGCATCATCGTCAACGTGACGCCGCTGGAACCCGAATGGGAAGGGCACGTCACCCTCGAATTCTCCAACACAACACCTCTACCGGCAAAAATATACGCGAACGAGGGCGTGGCGCAGATGCTGTTCCTGGAGTCAGACGAGCCTTGCGAAACCTCCTACAAAGACCGCGGCGGCAAGTACCAGGGGCAGACTGGAGTGACGCTACCCAAAGCTTGACTGTTGGAGCGCTTCTGGAAGCGCGACGGGCGGCGGGCGACCGGGTCTGGCGTATTCCTCACCCTCATGGCTCGCTCCGCTGCGCTTTACTTCGGGTGAGAAACACCCCAGACGCGGCCGCCTACCTGGCTAAGCAAAATCCTGGACTATGGGCCCCGCCAACCGCTCGTTGTCGAGCAATACGTCACCATCGCGGCAACTCAGTCTGCCCTGTGCGAACCAATCCGCGGCTATCGGGTAGATCTCGTGCTCAACTTCTTGGACTCGGGCCATCAGTTCTTGGGGGTCCGTGGTTGGGGCAACCTTGATTCGGCCCTGCAGGATGCGTGGGCCGCCGTCGAGTTCTTCGGTAACGAAATGGACTGTGCTGCCGTGGAATTCGTCGCCGGCTTCGAGCACGCGTTCGTGCGTGTTGAGTCCGGTGTATGCCGGCAGCAGGGCGGGGTGGATGTTCAGAATTCGGCCTTCGTAGTGGCCGACGAACCATGGGCTCAGGATGCGCATGAAGCCCGCGAGGACCAGTAGCTCCGGCTTCCATTCGTCGAGTTTCGCGGCAACTGCCCGGTCGAATTGCTCGCGTGATTCGAAGTCTTCGTGCTCGATGCATGCAGTATCGATAGCAGCGTTCTTTGCACGGGTCAGGCCGTACGCTTCAGGACGATTCGAAAACACAAGCGACAGATCGAGTGCCATGCCGCCGTCAGCAGAGCGATCGATGAAGGACTGGAGGTTTGTGCCGGATCCTGAGATCAGGATGGCCGTTTTGCAGCCGGCATTGCTCAAAGAAAGCGCACCTCATCCGCTCCGTCGGCAATTTTCCCGATGACCCAGGCCGTCTCGCCGTTATCGCCCAGCGTTTGCAGCGTGTTGTCGACCGATCCCGCATCCACGACGATGATCATGCCGACACCACAATTGAAGGTGCGGCGCATCTCGTCGGTCGCAATATTGCCGGTATGCGCGAGCCAGTCGAACACGGGTCCCTGTTCCCAGCTCGACGTGTCGATTTCGGCGTGCAGCGACGCGTCCAGAATTCTTGGCAGGTTTTCGGTGATGCCTCCGCCGGTGATGTGCGCAAGGCCCTTTACCGTGACCGATTGCATTAGAGCCAGCACGGGTTTGACGTAAATGCGTGTCGGCGTGAGCAGCAACTCGCTGGCAGTACTGCCTCCTATCTCTGCGTCACCCGCAAGCTCCAGCACTTTGCGAATGAGTGAGTAGCCGTTGGAGTGTGGGCCACTCGATGCGACGCCGATCAGTGCGTCGCCGGCGGAAATTGCAGTGCCATCGATCATTTGCCGGCGTTCGACGACGCCGACACAGAACCCCGCGAGATCGTACTCGCCGTCCGCGTACATATCCGGCATCTCGGCTGTCTCGCCGCCAATAAGCGCGGCGCCGGCCTGCACGCAACCGTCAGCGACACCCTTTACGACGTCGGCCGCAACGTCCACATCGAGCCGGCCGCAGGCGAAATAGTCGAGGAAGAAAAGCGGCTCCGCCCCCTGCACGAGAACGTCGTTTGCGCACATGGCGACGAGGTCGATGCCGATCGTGTCGTGTTGGCCCAGTTGTTGTGCCAGCATGAGCTTGGTGCCGACGCCGTCCGTACCCGAAACCAGCACGGGCTCCCGGTAGCGATCCGGCGGCAAGGCGAAAAGCCCACCAAAGCCACCGATGCCGGACATGACCTCGCTGCGGCGCGTGGCGGATACCAGCGGCTTGATGCGCTCGATAAGCGCGTTGCCGGCGTCGATGTCGACACCGGCATCTTTATAGGTCAGATTCTTGTTGGCCATCGATGAGTGGCAATTTCTGAGAGGGCGATATAATAGTCGCTGGGCATCCATGGGGAAACCACCCTTGTTGACACATTCGTTTTTGCGACGTCCGGCCGGCACAGGCCGGTTGATTGTTTGTTTGACGTTCTTGCTGCTGCCGTTCGCGCCAGCGACTGAGGTCGTTGCCATCGAGATGGCATCGCTTTATGCGGCGCAGGTGCCGCTCGATCCCGAGGAAGCCGATCCGCGGGCTGTCGCCTATGAGACCGCGCTTGCTGAGGTCCTGTTGCGCATCTCGGGCTCCGTAATCAGCAGCGACCCGGAGCTTTTCGAGCTGTTATTCCCGAATCCGGCGTCCTACGTGGTGCAATACCGTCCAGGACCTGACGATACGCTGTGGGTGTCCTTCGACGGTGACGCCGTCGAGGGCGTGCTGCGGCGCAACGGACAAACGGTCTGGGGCAATGACCGACCGCTGACGCTCGTCTGGCTGGCTGTCGACTGGGGTCGGGGCGAGCGCGAAATTATCGGTGCCGATGATCCCGAGCGCAGCGACGACGAGGCGCGCTCGATCGATCGCAATCGCCTGCTGCGCCAACGCGTACTCGATATCGCCGAACGTCGCGGCTTGCCAGTCGCGTTTCCGTTGCTCGACACCGAGGACCTGGCCAGGGTGTCCTTTTCGGACATTTGGGGCGGATTCGATGAGCTCGTGATCGCCGCATCGGAGCGCTATGAGGCGAATTCGGTACTGATTGGTCGTATCCGTCCGGAGTCGAGCCAGCGAAATCGCTGGAGCTACTATTTCGCCGGAGAGCAGCGTGTATGGAACGGCGAACCGGAGCTCGTGATCAGCCTCGTCGCAGACCAGCTTGCCGCCGAGTTTGCGATCGGTGGAGACGCGCCGCTCGAGACAGTCGAGCTCAGTATCACGGGAATTACGTCGGTCGATGCGTACGGCAGCGTGCAGCGCATACTCTCAGGACTCAATGTCGTCGACAGCTTTACGATCGCTGCGGTCGAAGGGGACCGTATTCGTTACCGGGTCATTTCGCATGGCGGCGCCGACAGGCTCGCACGTGCCTTGCGCCTCAGTGGCCTGATCGAGCAGGATCGAGTCGATGACGGTGACTTCCCGCTCGTTTCCTCCGGTGATTCGATGCTCGTGTCCCTGGAATTCTTTTACGGTCTCTGATCCGCGCACGTCTATGTCACTACGCTGGATTCCAAACGCAATCTCCCTCATGCGCATCGCGCTGGTCGTGCCGATCCTGATGCTGATCTTGCGTGACGAATACTGCTGGGCCCTCGGCCTGTTTTTCTTTGCGGGATTCTCGGACGGACTGGACGGTTACCTGGCGAACCGCTTCGACTGGCAAACCAGACTTGGCGGTCTGCTGGACCCGGTTGCCGACAAATTGCTTGTCGCCGGTCTGTTCATCACCCTTGCGTGGGTGGGGCAGATTCCGGTCTGGTTGGCCACCCTGGTGATTCTGAGGGATGTCGTTATCTTCGGTGGTGCTGTTGTCTACAATTTCCTGATCGAGCCTGTGGAGGGTGAGCCGACGCGCATCAGCAAGCTGAATACGGCGCTCGAGATGCTGTTCCTGCTTTTCGTATTGAGTCATGCCGGTGTCGGCTGGCCCGATCCAATCACCATGACCGTACTCGGGGCCTCGATCCTCGTAACCGTCGTCATCAGCGGCACTGACTATGTCTGGACCTGGTCACACCGTGCTCGTGCCGGAGGACAAGGATGAAAACTGATCTGCGCATCAACTGGCTCATCGCCATTGCACTGACAGGCTGGCTTCTGTATCTGCTCGCACCCATCTTGACGCCGTTTGTCGCCGCAGCATTGCTTGCCTACGTCGGTGATCCGCTGGCCGATCGCCTGCAGAAACTAAAATTGCCCAGAACGCTGGCCGTGGTCGCGGTCTTCGTTCTGACATTCCTGTTCCTCGCCTTGCTGGTGTTGCTGGTCGGCCCCTTGATTCGCTCCCAGGTCGGCGCCTTGCTGCAGGTGTTGCCAGCCATAGCGGCGCAGGTCGAGCAGGTATGGTTGCCGTGGATTGCGGATACGCTTGGTATGCAACTGGGCGAGGACGTCGGTTT
>DAOWGY010000101.1 GCA_030641695.1 Gammaproteobacteria bacterium | reverse complement strand
CTTCGTCGACCAGCGCCAATTGCAATGAGCCCAGACCTGTATCCTGGAGCATCTCGTTGTCCACGCTCACCAGCGGCGTGGAAACGTTGAAGCTGTCGCGTTTCAGACGCGAACCGGTAACGACAACCTCCTCTATCTCGGCCCTCGCGGCCGAATCCTCTTCTGTCGCTGACTGAGCCAGAACAGGCCCGGCCAGCGTCAAAGAAGTTGCAGCTGTAACTGCAAGCGTGACGAAAGTAATAGGTTTCATTTTGCTGATCTCCCCGCAATGACTCTTAGTATGTGCGCCACCAGGCCCGACCAAGGCCTGAACCACGTATTGGAACTGGGGGAACGGCGAGTGAATTAATTGACACGGAGTCCCCTAGTTCGCCTCTGATCAGGATTACTTTAGTGCGAATGCTCTAAACAGACTGGAAACTACCTACATAGGTAGCGCAGTTGTAAAGGCGCATTATGGGCGGTTGGGCGCCACTGCGGCCCGTGAGTCGCTCTGCTAATGCCGCCGGCGATACTCGCGGCGTTTAACGGCAGCCGGCTGGGGTTCTCGCTCGGCTTGTTCCTTGGCCTGATAAACGTATTCAATCGTACCGATGAGCCACAGGAAATAGCCGATGAGTTCGATGAACTCTTCGACGGCGAGTTTTACGACTCGCGCGTACGCATCACCGAGCATTGCCTGCCACAGCGGCTCGTGACCGACCAGGATCGAATACGCGAACAGGATGACGGCACCGGCAAAGATCAGCGTTAGTCCCGGTGACGGCCAGATTCTCGCCAGCGAGATGTTCATTCGTTTGCGATGCCGGAAGCAATAGGCAATGAGCAACGCGCCGACGACCGCGACCAGCACCTGCCAGAGGTTGTCGATCAGGTAACGATCAAAGAAGTAGTGCAACTCGCGAATCAGGAATACGAGTGCGAGACCACCGAACAAAAACGCCAGCGGGCGTTGCGTATGGCTGTACCTGGCGACCCAGCCCATGAGCAAACCGCAAACAGCAAGTATCAGGAGCTGGATCATCTCGACCGGCGAGAACTCGCTCGTGCCATAGACGTCACCGTTGACGAAGACATGCATCCGCAGGCTGCCCGGATACGCGACCTCGAGTTGCGTCAGCGCCGCGGTAATCGCCGCGATGCCGAAGAAATACAGGACGTAGCGAAACCAGGCCATGCCCGACTATACACTGCGTACCCGGCCGCCCGACAAGCGGATGATTTCGTATCAGTTTTTGTTTAATTGCGCAGCGCGAATACGGGACGGTCCGCGGCGGTCACGAGCTTGGTCTCGAGCAACCAGGCCCTGGCATCCCCGGCATCAGTTTCGAACCAGCTCTGCGTACACCCAAGGCGAAAACTATAGCCCCAGGCATCCATGTCCTGCATCAGGCGCGACCTGCCGACGCCGCTGATATGGTCGGCCAGCAGGATTTGCAAATAGCACACGGCAGACTCTTCAATGTCGTCGCCGCCCGCGTCGCGGTGCAGGCACTTGCGGCGTTCTTCGTCCATGCAGATTACATGGCAGGTTTCGTGCAGTAATGAATCCACAGGCGTGTCGAACCGAACGTAAACACTTCGGCCGACGACACCGGCTTCCGGCTCACCCCAGAAACTCCCGGTGATATCGGCGCCGTCGTCGAGCAGCTGGAGAGACAGCCCGTAACGGGCGAGTAAGCGTGTCACATTGTTGTAGCGCACGTCAGCGACCGTGAGTACAGCGTGTTCGGAGGCCACGGCGAATGCCGGCATCAGATCGCCGAAATCTGCTTCATGACAATACGCACGAGGTCGCCGACGATGGCGTCACGCATTAACTGCTCTTCCTTCGCCTTGCCGAGCACGAGCGTGGCATCGTACGTGTAGTCACGCGTCAGTGTCAGTTCCTGCGGCTCGAGAAGGCTCTTTTCACCGCTCGTGACGGTGTAGCGCACGCTATAGAACACTTCGAATTCGGTCGGCTCGTTACGCGCCGATACCGACAGCACACGCTGGTCCGTGTAATCGTAAAGTATGGTCAGTGTAGCCGTTGCATCGGTTGGCGCATCCAGCACTTCCACACCGGCTGCCTGCAGATTGCGGCGCAATTCACGGTAGAAGAGACTGAATTCATCCGCCGTGGAGATGTAGGTGCGCTGCATCTCCGCAGCCGTCGTCGCGACTCCCTGCAAATGAAAACCGCAGCCCGCGAGCGCGGCCAGCAAGAATATTGAATGAATCCTAGACAACAATGTTCACCAGCCTGCCAGGCACGACGATCGTCTTGCGGACCTCTCCGCCATCGATGAACCGTTGTGCATTGGGGTCCGCTAAAGCCTGCTCGATGATCGATGCCTTGTCCGCGTCCGCCGCGACCGAGATCTTGCCCCGCAGCTTGCCATTGACCTGTACCACGATCTCGACGAGGTCGCGCTCGAGCGCTGACTCGTCGACCGCGGGCCAGGATTGATCGATCAAGGCCGATGTATGACCGAGATGAGTCCACAGCGTATGGCAAATGTGCGGCACGATCGGCGACAACATCAGCACGACCGCTTCGAGCGCTTCCCGTTCGACCGCTCTGCCCAGTTCGGAGTCGTCTTCAAAGCGATTGATGGCGTTCAGCAATTCCATCGACGCCGCCACAGCGGTGTTGAACATGTTGCGACGGCCGATATCGTCGGAGATTTTCCGTATGGTCTCATGCGTCTTGCGGCGCAGGTCTTTCTGCGGCTCGTTCAACGCAGACACGTCGACGTCAGCACCAATGCCATTGTCGACGTGCTTGTGCACTGCCGACCAGAATCGTTTCAGAAAGCGTGAGCTGCCCTGCACGCCTTCGTCCGACCATTCGAGCGCCTGCTCCGGCGGCGCCGCAAACATCACGAACAGACGCACGGTGTCGGCACCGTATTTCTCGATGAGTTGCTGTGGATCGACGGTGTTGCCCTTGTTCTTGGACATTTTCGCACCGTCTTTCAGCACCATGCCCTGGGTCAGCAGGTTGGTGAACGGTTCGGAAGCTGACGTCAGGCCTTCATCGCGCATGACGCGCTG
>DAOWGY010000069.1 GCA_030641695.1 Gammaproteobacteria bacterium | reverse complement strand
GTCACCGTCAGCAAATTCGTCAGCCACTCGCCGTCCTCTATTTGATCTTATATCAGGAACGACTTCATTCTGCTCTGCTGTGCGGTTGTTTCAACGACAGGTCCGATGAATTCCCTGCCCGCTCTGGTCGGTTTGACGAACAACTGGTCGTCGCAGATAAGTGCCACAACCTTGCCGTCCAGGTAGATCGTGCAGCCACCGAACATCATCCGGTGCGTCAGGTTGCAGCTGTCGTCGACCTGGTCAGTGACGTATTCAACAAACTCCAACCCCTGTGCCACTCTCGTTCTCCCGTCTTGTTCCTGCAGCAAATCGCCCCGCAGGGATTGCGCGATGTCCGCTTTCGGGTCATGCATCGATTATCACAACCCGGCCCGGCGGTATGCAGTAATAAGGAAACGCGCCGCGAGTTCTACGGCGGCGATCGCTCTCGGCGAATAGTAAATGTCGAAAGCATGTTGTGCTCTCGGGAGTTCGGCGTAGCCGACAGGATGTTCCGAGCTTTCGCGCAATGCCGCAACGAAATCCCGCGCCTCTTTGACTGGCGTCAGCGAATCGCGGTCGCCCTGTAGTAACAGCCACGGCTGTGACACCTTGTCGACATGGTCGCGCGGCGATGCCGCGCTGAATTTCTCCGGCTCGATATCGGGAAACGCCTTGACCACGAGTGGCCCGACCAGCTTCGACAGGAACTCCGGCCGGTGTATGCCCAGCCGGTTGGTCAGGTCGTAGACACCGTAAAACATGACGGCGGCCTGCATGGAGGCGTCCTCGTCTTCGAAGCCAGGTTGCAGCCCGGCGTCACCCGGTGTCAGTGCCGTCATCGCTGCGATGTGGGCGCCGGCGGAGCCACCCGCGATCGCAATGAAACCGGGGTCGACTCCATACTCATCAGCGTGCTCACGCAGCCAGGCGATGGCCGCCTTTGCATCGACGACCTGATCCTGCCAGCTCGCGCCGGGGCTGAGGCGGTAATTCGCGTTGGCACAGACCCAACCGAGCGTTGCCAGGTGGTTGCATAGCGGCAAACCCTGATTGCATTTGCTACCCATGATCCAGCCGCCACCATGCAGATACACGAGAGCGGGACGGCGATCACCGCCGGTCGAGCCACGGTAGAGGTCCATTTTGAGAACGCGACCCGCGGCCCGGAAGAATTCGACGTTGCGCGTGACCTCGACACCGTCATGTTTGCGGCGAAACGGCGTCCAAAGCAGACGCCGCGGTACTGGACCCGCTTCGTCGAGATCGAGAGCCTTCGCTACTGCCTCGGTGGCGCTGGCGGCACGCAGATTCGGCAGCCACAGAATGACGAGCGTTACCGAGGAGACGAGTAGCACGACTAGCGCGAGTTTGCCGGGCAAGGCTTCCAGCGCGCCTGCAAGGATGAACCCGCCTGCGACGATCAGCTGCAGCGCGATGTGAAAAAAGGCGAGATCTGTCGTAAGGAACGCGAGCAGCCAGCTCGGCACCAGTGAAACGTGCCCGGTAGATGGTTTGGCGGCATTGAGTACCAACGCCGCACCGGCCAACGCTACGAGTAAGAAAAGCCAGCCAGCCATGGGGTTTCCGCACGACTCCCGTCGAGTGTCACAGGACTCGCATTATGCATCGCCCGGCTTTGCTGCTGGGCGAGCCGGGTCGATCAGGCGGCCTTTTCGGTCGGTGGCTGTTTGACTACCGGCTTTTTCGTCGCAGGCGTCTTCAGAACTGCCTTCTTACGGGCAGGCGCCTTCCGGACGGCTTTCTTTCGGGCCGGCGTCTTCTTCGCGGTCACCTTTGCCTTGACGCGCTCTTCTGCAGGCCTTCTCTTCAGCTCACGCTGGACGCTTGCGAGCGCTTTGTCGATGCGCAGGGCGTGTGCAAGGTGATTGCGGGCGCTGACGAGATTGTTCATAACCGGCACCAGGTCGTCACGGAAACGTGCGGCGTCTTTCCTCGCACCTTCGAGCGCTTTCTCGAGGCCACGAAACTGCTTCTTCAGCTCGCGCTCGGCCCCTTTTTGCAGCTCGGTCCGGGTGCGCGTTGCGCGCGCGTTCGCGCGATCTATCTCTGTTTTCAGGCGCATGCGTTGCAGATCCAATTCCTTGGTCGCACGTTTGGCAGCATCCACGAATTGTTCCCGGGTCTTTTCGATCGTTTGTTCAATTTGAGTGAGTTCCTTTGTCACAGCAGCATACCTCCACGAACGTATGGCTCCACACAATGAACGCTAGCAGGATTCAGCCGCGGTTGGTGTAAGGGAAAGCCACAGCTGGACAGCGGTTTAGCGATACTCGTGAAGGTACGAGTCCCTGCCATTTACAGCTTCGACTCGACTCAGCGGCTCCGCACACTATTCGTGGGATACCACATAACAAAAATGTCGCACACCTGGTGATTCGGCAGGTTACTCTCGTAATTCGCTGGCTATTGCTGACAAGGTGACATGATCGCGAAACAGCGTCCTTATCAATACTATGACTCGACGATCTCGATCTGTGGTACTTGCCACCGGCGAGTCGATGCCAAGGTCGTGTTTCAGGACGGCTGCGTATGGATGTTGAAACGGTGCCCGGAACACGGGCCGGACAGGATCTTGCTGGCGGACGACATCGCCTATTACAAACTGGCGAGGGAGAATTTCACGAAGACCCCGGAGCAGGTTCTCACGCCAAATACGCCGGTCAGATACGGCTGTCCGTACGATTGCGGGATATGCCCCGATCACGAACAGCACGGTTGTACGCTGTTGATCGAAGTCACGGACAACTGCAATCTGCGTTGTCCGACCTGCTATGCGAACAGCGGTCCGGAACGGCTGCAGCACAGGAGCCTCGAACACATAGGACGTATGCTCGATCGCGCTGTGGCAAACGAGGGTGAGCCGTCCATCGTGCAAATCTCCGGTGGCGAGCCCACGATACATCCTCAGATCATGGAAATACTCGAAATGGCTCGTGCGCGGCCAATCGGGCATCTGATGGTGAATACCAATGGCGTACGCATCGCCAACGAGCCCGGGTTCGCGGAGCGCTTGAAGGAAGCTGCGCCTGGCCTGGAGATTTATCTGCAATTCGATTCCTTACACGCCGATGCGCTCAAGACGCTCCGGGGAACGGATCTTAGGAATGTCCATGCTCGCGCCGTCGAAAAACTCAACGAACTGGATATCCATACGACTCTCGTCGCAACCGTTCGCCGGGGAGTCAATGACCACGAACTCGGTGAGATTATTGAATACGCAATCCGGCAGTCGTGTGTTCGTGGTGTCACGTTTCAACCGGTGCAGGCTGCAGGGCGACTCGAACAATACGATGCGGGATATAATAAGGAGCGAGATAGACTGACGCTGACCGAGGTACGACGCAGGATTCTCGAACAATATCCGGTCTTTGCGCCTGAGGATCTTATTCCCGTACCTTGCAATTCAGACCACCTCGCCATGGCCTACGCACTCAAACTCAAATCGGAAATCATGCCGCTGACGGGGCTGGTGGATCCTGATTTCCTGATAGATGCGGGTCGGGCGACAATTACCTATGAGACAGAACCGGAAATCCGCGACTACTTTCTGCAGCTGTTTTCGACGCATCATTCCACGGAGTCGCAGACTGACGCGATGCAGCAGTTTCTCGATCGGCTGGCAGCAACGCCGAACGAGTCGCTCGGATACGAGAACGTCTTTCGCGTGCTGATCGTCGAGTTTGCCGATGCTCACAGTTTTGATCTTCGGTCAATTCGCAAGAGCTGCGTTCATATTGTTCACCCGGATGCAGAGCGCGTCATTCCGTTCGACACCTATAATATGTTTTACCGTGATGAGCTGGAGCGGGAGCGACTTGAACCACTGCGCAGCCAGAGCTATTTACCCATGACCGGGCCCATCTCACTGGCGCGTTACCAGAATCGGCAAGGGCTGCGCTCGTGAATGCCTCGCGTCAAAGCATGGCGAGTTGTTGCGCCAGCCTTTACGAACTACCGATTGTGGAGCAGCTGCTCGGCGGCAGCTTTCATCCTGGTGGCGTAGCACTGACGCGCCGACTGGCGAGTGCGGCGCTGATTTCGCCAGATTCGAAGGTGCTCGATGTGGCTTGCGGAAGCGGCAGTTCAGCGCGCGTCATCGCTGCTGAATTCGGAGCATCGGTCATCGGTTGCGACTTCTCTGCGTTTAGTCTGGAGCGCGCAAAATCTACCGCGCCCGCTGAGGCTTCGTCATCGTCGCCAACGTTCGTTCGTGCTGCAGCGGAGCGGTTGCCGTTCGAGTCGGGATCGTTTGACGTCGCGATTTGTGAGTGCAGTGTGTGTTTGTTCGAGAGCAGGGATCTAGTTCTCGAGCAGATTCGTCGCGTACTCCGGCCGGGCGGCCGAATCGGAATTTCGGATTTCTTCCTCAGCAGGCCGGCGCCTGAAAACCTCACAGGGCTCCTGAGCCGCGTATTGTGCGTGGGTGGCGCGGTGTCATTGGCGGACTATAGACAGTCACTCACTGAGGCTGGATTCGAATTTATACGAATTCGCGAAGCAAATCAGGCGCTTCTGGACATGTCTCGGCGCGTTCGTCACAAAATGCGCTCTCTGACGGCGACAGGACTCGCCGAACTTCCCGATGCCTGGGGCGATCCGATGTCCGTGCTGTTGGATCTCGAGCAATTTATCTCGAGCGGTGGCGCGGGCTATATGCTCGCCGTCGGCCGACGACCGTGATCACTCACGAATCTTGTTGTCGGTAGCGTGCCCTCGAATCAAGTAGAGCCGGAATCGACTTCCAGTCAAGTCGCGACGAAACGACGTCGGTACCTGACTTACTTGCTGGAAGCGGGATTTTTCGTCGTGGTGTTTATCGCAGTTGGCGCCTACCAGTCCCGGGATCTTCTGGGTACCGATCGCGTCCTCGCGCCCGCCCTGAGCGCAACCACGCTGGATGGCGATCCGTACGATCTCTCTGTTCATGCTGACCAGCCCGTATTGATTTATTTCTTCGCACCCTGGTGCGCGTACTGTTCTGCAAGTGCCGACAATATCGTTCGTTTACGAAAGATTCGCGACGAGACGAGGCTGGCTATCGTCACGGTTGCCCTTGATTGGAAGAGCCGCGACGAAGTAAGCGAGTACGCAACGGGGCATGCACTGAACGTCCCCGTGCTTCTGGGTGACGCCACCGTCGCGGAGGCGTGGCATGTCTATGCGTTTCCCACCTATTACGTTCTCGACAGCGAGCACCGGGTTGTTGCTCGAGATATCGGATACAGCACGCAGCTCGGCTTGTGGTGGAGGAGCTGGGTCACGGAGTGACGTGATCGCGTGACGGAGTAACGGCAGCGGAGTGAATCGCATACCTGTTGCTCGAATCTGCTTCTGCTGCCCGGACGACAGTTCCTGCGATCGGCGTGGATTTGAGGGGCAGTTCACAGATTGAGACGCTGATTTCCTCAACACTAGCCAATGTCCGCGTTTGTGCCGCGACTTCGCGCAATGCCGACAGTTACATATGGATTATGTAATACGCAAAGGGATTTTCATGATGTCGAGACTTATCCGCACATTGATATTGCTCCTGCTCGCCAGTGGTCCGATGGCCATGAGTACGGCGCAGGACATTTCCGGGGACGATATGCGCAGTCTGGACGGGCAGGTCCAGGAAATTAAGTCCGACGTACTGAGCATCGCCTCGGATCTCAGTAACCTCGAAGAACGACTTCTATATCCGTCAAACACGCAGGTCGCCGTATTCGTTTCCGTTGCTGCCGATGACAAATTTCGCCTCGACGCTGTAAAGATCGAGATCAATGGTGAACTTGCGACGCATCACATTTACAGCTTCAAGGAACTCGAGGCGTTGCAGAAAGGCGGCGTGCAGCGCGTCTATACTGGCAACCTGCCGACCGGTGACCACCAACTCAGTGTCACAATGATCGGCAAACTCAAAAATGGCACGGAATTCAACGAGACGGGCAATTTCTCGTTTGCCAAGGGCGTCGAGCCCAAGGCGCTCGGTATCACGTTGGCAGATCCGGGCCTCGGCAAGAGCGGAATTCAAGTCGGGGACTGGTAAGCCATGGGTCGAGCACCGTTCTCAGGGATCGGGCTCCTGCTGTTCGCCAGTCTGGCATTGAGTCCAAGTCGAAGCGACGAGCTGAAGGATCTTTACTTCGGCGAAGCGCTCTACTACGCGCATCAGGGATATTTCTTCGAGGCGCTGGAACGACTGGACACCGAAGTTAAGCAGCACGATGAGCTTGACGAACCGGAGCTCGACACCCTCTATTATCATATTGACGCTGCCGAGTTTTCTTTGGGCGACTTCGAGTTGCGCTACCGGATGCATCATCGAGCGGGCCGCGCGATTACGGCGGTACTCGAAGGGGCCGTCGATGAAATCGTACGTAACGATGCGGCCTACAGGCTGGCGCGAATCCACTTTCAAAAAGGCCAGATGGCCGATGCGATGCGGGCGCTCGAACGCATCGATGGCAAAATTCCCGAATCGATTCGCGATGATATCGACTTTCTGCGGGCGAACATCTATCTCGCCGAAGGCAAGCCGGCCGCATCGGTTGACGTTCTGAAGCGACTTCAAAACTCGAAAAATTTCGGCGGATTCGCCTCTTACAATCTCGGAATCGCCTATCTGCAGGACGGACAACGCCAGGCAGCGCTGGAGCAACTGGATCGCGCTGGCCAGGTTGCTACCGATGATCCGGCCGAACTGGCCATACGGGACAAGTCCAACCTGGTGCTCGGCACAATATTGCTTGAGGACGGTGAATTCGACAATGCGATGCCGTTCCTGAACCGGGTACGTCTCGACGGTCCGTTTTCCAACCAGGCCTTGCTGAGCGCCGGCTGGGCAAGCCTGTCCGCCGAGAAATATGAAAGAGCCGTAGTTCCCTGGGGAATTCTCGCCAGGCGCGAGGTGACGGATGGCGCGACGCAGGAGGCCATGCTCGCGTTGCCCTATGCCTACGGCAAGCTGGACGTGCACGGGCGCGCTGCAGTCCATTACGGTCGGGCGCTGGACGCATTCGGCGCAGAAGTCGACAAACTTGATCAGTCCATCGAAAGCATCCGGGAGGGTCGATTCTTGCAGGCGCTAATTCGCGAGGAGATTCGCAAAGACAAGGACTGGGTGATTCACTTACGCGCGCTGCCGGAGACGCCCGAAACCTATTACTTGATGGAGCTCCTTGCCACGCACGACTTCCAGACGGGCCTGCAGAACTATCTGGATCTCGCCGATCTACGAAGAAAGCTGCACAGCTGGCAGGCAAGTTTCGACTCTTTCGATGACATGGTGGACATCCGCCACGACCATTACGAACCATTGCTGTCTGTTGTGGATACTCAGTTCCGCGAACTCGACTCGCGGATGCGGTTGCGAATCGAGCAACACAAAATGCTCGTGAAGCGTCGTGATGACTTGTTGACCACGCCGCGGCCGGAATTTCTCGCGACTCGCGAAGAGCAGGCAGTTCTTGCGCAAATCGAGCATATCGAAACGCAGTTGAAAGGGGCAGAGTCGCCTTTCGAAGGATCGCTGCTGCAGCGCACGCATCGCCTCAAAGGCATGTTGATGTGGACGCTGGAGACTGAATATCACGACCGCCTGACCAGGTTTGATCAAAATCTGCGCGGGCTGGACAATGCAATGGCCGTTCTGCAACAGCAGTACGACCAGTACGTCAGGGTGCGGCAGGCAGCAACCCACAGCTTCGAGGGTTACGAAATGCCGGTCAGTCGTTTGCGAGCACGCGTCAGTGTGTCGGCGCAGAAAGTCGAGTTGCTAATGGCTCGCCAGGGACACGTGCTCGAGGTCGTGGCGATCAATGAGCTGATGGCGCGCCGCGGCAGGCTCGAAAGTTACAGGGACAAGGCGCGATTCGCCCTGGCGGACAGCTACGACCGGGCCACGCAGGCACAGGCAAGGAGTGATGAACCGTGACAAGACGGCATATCATCGTCTTCTCGCTGGCCTCCATGGGCCTTGTCGCCTGCGCGACGACCACCAGCGAGCACGGCACACTCGCGGAACTCGACAGTGTCGAGGCCGATGTCGACGAAGTATATCTCGAGGACAGCCTGGAACGTGCAGCTCAAAGTTACCGCCGCTACCTTGACGAGACGTCGGCGAGCGCGCGAACGCCGGAAGCCATGCGGCGGCTTGCCGATCTGCAGATTGAGCAGGAATACGGTGTCATCGGTGGCGGCCAGGCCGTTGAAATGGCGACGCCGGAAGCTGCAGCGTCGACGCAGCAGGCTGCCGTTCCACAATCCGTAGTGAATCCCGACGAGCTCGGAGAGTCACAGGAGGATTTCGAGCAGCGCGCGTCACAACGGCAGGAGCTGTTGGCGGTAGCGTCGGAATACGACGCCCAGTTAACCGGCGCTGAAGGTGAACCCATACCAGCAGGACCCCGTGAGGCGATCGAAACTTATCGCGAGATCCTCCAGACCTACCCCAACTACGAGCGCAACGACCAGGTGCTCTATCAGATGTCGCGGGCATACGACGAAATTGGTCAGCCCGACGACGCAATGGCGGTGATGGATCGGCTGGTTGCCGAATATCCGCACTCCAGGTACATCGACGAAGTCCATTTTCGCCGCGGCGAGTATCTATTCGTAAGGAAAAAGTATCTTGAAGCGGAAGGCGCCTATGGTGCGATAATTACCATCGGAAGGAGTTCAAGTTACTTCGAGCTGGCGCTTTATAAACGGGGATGGGCGCTATACAAGCAGGAGCTCTACGAGGAGGCCCTGCACAACTATGTTGGGATGCTCGACTATCGTCTATCGATCGGTTACGACTTTGACAAAGTCGATGAGGACGGTGATGAGCACCGCGTAGCCGATACGTTTCGCGTTATCAGTCTCAGTTTCTCCAACCTCGGTGGTCCCAATGTTGTCGACGAGTATTTCTCGGAGCACGGTCAACGCAGTTACGCTGACAAGATCTACGGCAACCTGGGCGAATTCTATTTCGGCAAACTTCGTTACGATGACGCCGCGTCGATTTACAAGTCGTTCATCGCACTGAATCCCTATCACCGTGTTTCGCCGCATTTCAGCATGCGTATCGTCGAGATTTACGGCGAGGCTGGATTCCCGAAACTCGTCGTGGAGTCCAAGAAAGAGTTCGCCATCCGGTATGCGCTGGATGCAGAGTACTGGCACCGTTTCGACGTTACGGATTCGCCGGAGGTTGTGGGTTTTCTCAAGACCAACCTGATCGACCTCGCGAATCACTATCATGCGCTCTACCAGGACCTGAACCTGGGTAACGACAAGCCTGCAAGTTTTGCAGAAGCGTTGCGCTGGTATCGCC
>DAOWGY010000316.1 GCA_030641695.1 Gammaproteobacteria bacterium | reverse complement strand
TGATCTGCCGGGCGAAACCATTCCACTCGAGGCGAACAGCGTGGATACGGTACTCGTGACGTATTCGCTTTGCACGATACCCGATGCCGATGCCGCACTGGAAGGAATGCGTCGGGTACTGAAACCGGGCGGGAGCCTGCTTTATTGCGAGCACGGTATTGCACCTGACGAGAAGGTGCGTCGGTGGCAACATCGGCTGAATCCTGCCTGGAGTTGGGTCACCGGCGGCTGCAACATGAATCGCGATATTCCCGATCTGATCACGAGCGGCGGTTTCGAGATAACGACCGACGAGAGAATGTACATTCCGGGCATCAAGATACTTGCCTACAACTACTGGGGGATCGCAAAGGTATAGCGTAAACATCACAATCGTACCGGTACGCTAGCGCTTTCTAGTAGAATCAGCCGCTGATTCACTGCCGATCCCAGAATAATCATGAGAAAAGACGGATTGAGCCAGAAGGCCTACGTGCCCATTCCCGACGGGGAATCCTACGATCCTTTCGTGCCGAGTAACGAATCGCCAGCCGAATTCACGATCAAGGCGGTAGGCTTCGGCATCCTGTTCGGCATTATTTTCGGCGCTGCCAATGCCTACCTGGGACTCCGTGCCGGACTGACCATCAGCACGTCCATCCCCGTGGCCGTGATGACCGTAGCGGTCTTTCGCGCGCTGTCGAGCGTCGGCATTCACGGCACGATCCTCGAAACCAACATCTCGCAGACGACCGGCTCCGCGTCGAGCTCGCTGGCGAGCGGTGTAATTTTCACGCTTCCCGCGCTGTTCATGTGGGGCATGCCGCCGGAACTACTGCAAATGACATTGCTTGCGATGTGCGGCGGTCTGCTCGGAATCCTGTTCATGATTCCGCTGCGGCGCTTCCTGATCGAGAACGAGCACGGCAAACTGCCCTATCCCGAGGGCACGGCGTGCGCCGAGGTACTGGTCGCCAACGAGATCGGAGGCGGTCGCGCACGATTCGTGTTTTACGGCCTTGCGGGCGGCGCCTTTTTCAAATTCCTGACGTCATGGCTGCACGTGATACCGGGTGACGTTCACCTCAAGATTCCTTTCCTCAAGAAAGGCGAGCTCGGCATGGATTTATCCGCTGCCCTGACCGGCGTCGGCTATATCCTCGGTCCGCGCATTGCTGCCATCATGGTCGGTGGCGGTCTGCTGTCCTGGCTCGTGATCATTCCCGCCATCGCCTACTGGGGCGACGCGCGAACCGAACCGTTCTATCCCGAGACCGTGCAGATCATCTACGACATGTCGCCGAGCCAGATCTGGACGCGCTACGTGCGCTACATCGGTGCCGGCGCGGTAGCCGCAGCCGGAATCATTACGCTGATTCGCAGTATCCCGGTGATGGTCAACAGTTTCCGCATCGGTGCGTCCCAACTCGGTGAGCGAGTGTCAAGCGCTGGCGGCGGCACCGACCGTACCGGTAACGATCTGCCGCTAAAGATCGTGGGCATCGGCGCCATTCTCATCGCGATGGTGCTCATCTTCGTCCCGCAGGTGTTCGGTTCCATTGGCGGCATCGGAATTCGCGCGGTTGCGGCGATGTGCGTCATTGTCTTCGCATTTTTCTTCGTCACCGTCGCGTCGCGCATCGTCGGCCTCGTGGGCGTAACCAGTAACCCGACCAGCGGCATGACGATCGCCGCATTGCTCGGTACCGCGTCGTTATTCCTGATATTCGGCTGGACGGACACGATGGGCAAAGCCGCGGCATTGACCGTCGGCTGCGTTGTCGCGATCGCGGCATCGATCTCGGGTGACACCTCGCAGGATTTGAAGACCGGTTTCTTACTAGGCGCCACGCCGCGCCGGCAACAGACGGCAGAACTGATCGGCGTCCTTACATCCGCGGTATTCGTCTGCATGACAGTTCTGGCTCTCGGCAAAGGCTTCGGTTTTGGCAGCACCGAGCTGCCGGCTCCGCAAGCAACGCTGATGAAGTTGGTGATCGACGGCGTCCTCGATCAGAACCTTCCCTGGACACTGGTCGGTATCGGCGTGAGCATCGCGATCGTATGCGAGATTGCGCGCATCCCGTCGTTGCCGTTTGCCGTCGGCGTTTATCTTCCCGTGTCGACGATGACGCCGATCTTTGTCGGCGGTCTGATTCGGCTGTGGATGGAGCGCAGCGCCAAAGACGAAACGACCGCGACCGATCGCCGTGAACGCGGCGTTCTGCTGGGCAGCGGTTTCGTCGGTGGCGAAGGTCTGCTCGGTGTCGGCATCGCGCTCGTAGCGGTTGCCAGGAGCGCGCGGCCGGAGGGCATCGGCACGGAGTGGATGAGCAGTGAAGTCGTCGCGATGCTTGCGGGTGCTGCCGCCTTCGCCGTGTTCCTTACCTGGTTTGTCCGTTCGACTCGGGGTCGATCCGGGGACTGATTCAGACGACGTTCGGGAACTGTGAGTGCTCCGCCTCGAGGCGTAACAGCGCTTTCTTGGTACCCAGTCCCCCGCCGAATCCCGTGAGGTCCCCGTGACTGCCGATGACACGATGGCAGGGCACGATGATCGGGATCGGGTTGCGGCCATTCGCGGCGCCCACGGCACGCATGGCTTTGGGCCTGCCGATACGTTCTGCGATGTCCGAGTACGACGTTGTTTCCCCGTAGGGAATTTTCTGGAGGGCTTGCAGGACGCTGAGCTGGAATTCGGTGCCATTCAGGCGTACCTGAATATTTAAGTCTTTACGAGCGCCCGCAAAGTACTCAGTCAGCTGTTGCCGTGCGACGGCGAACGGTTTTTCGTTGTAGATCCAGTCGTCCTCCGGATCGCGTCGCATTGACCCCTCCGGAAAGCTGACGAGACACAGCGCGTCGTCGTCCCCAGCCAGCAACAGTTCACCAATGGGCGTATCGAGATAACAGTAATACATCATTCAACCTCCGGAGCCCGGTGCCGAACTCCATAACAAAATAGCAGCGTAGGCGCGCCACGGGCGCCAAGCCTGGGAAATTTTCTCGAGTTGTGCGGGCGACAGTCGTTTTCGGCCCGGCGTGTCGAACGCGCGCAGCAGGCCGAGATCCGCAGCCGGAAACGCGTCGGGATTCTTCAGCGCTCGCATTGCGACGTATTGGGCCGTCCAGTCGCCAATACCACGTATTGCGATCAGCGACTCGCGGAACGCATCCGGATCCTGTGACGAGTCGAAACTCAGCGAACCGTTGACCACCGCTTTGGCGACACGGCGCAGCGTTTCGGCACGACTGCTCGTCAAACCGACGTTGTTGAATCGCGCCCGTACGAGGCGATCAGGTTCGGGAAACAGATGAGTCAGGCCCTCGACGTTGAGTGCCTTCCCGACCGGTTCACCATAGGTTCTTGCAATCCGCCCGGCGAGCGTCGTCGCCGCCTTGACGGATACCTGCTGACCGAGGATTGCCCGGACCGTCAACTCGAATCCGTCCCAGGCCCCGGGCACGCGTATGCCCCGATGCGAGCGGAATCCGCTTTTCAGGGCAGGGTCGCGGGATAGCACACTGGCTATCTCGCCAATTGGCGCATCGAGATCAAAGACCTCGCGACACCGTTGCACGATCGGAAATAGCGACGCCGTGTCGATACCGTGCAATGTAAGTAACACGTTGTCCGGTTCATGCCGCAATTCGATGATGCCGGGTTCGTCATCGATCCGAACCGTACGCAGGTAGCGGTCCCCCGCAACGGTTTCGACGCCCGGGATTGCGCGCGCTGCAAAAAACGCCAGCAGCTTTTGCCAGTCGAAGGGCTTGCGGTACGGCAATTTCACCGTTAGCGCGGCGTCTGCGGCAGCCGCCCCGTTCTTGCCGACCCGGCGTAAGTCGCGGGGCGGACGTCCGTAGGTATTGACGAACGAATCATTAAATCGACGCACACTGCCATAGCCGGCCGCGATCGCGATGTCGTGCATCGGCAACGACGTCTGGTCGATCAGCCGTTTGGCGAAATGCAGGCGTTGTGTATGTGCGACCGCGAGCGGGCTCGCGCCGAGGTGTGTGTTGAACAGCCGCCGCAGGTGCCGGCTCGTGACGCCGAGGCGCGTTGCCAAATCCTCGACGTTGCTGTCGTCGAGTGCGCCGTTCGCGATCAGGCGCAACCCGCGCTGCACTGTCGTCGAGGTGCCACTCCAGGCCGGCGTGCCGGGAGCGCATTCCGGGCGGCAACGCAGGCACGGCCGGTACCCGGCTTCGCCAGCGGCTGCTGCGGTCGGATAAAACGAGACGTTTTCGCTCTTCGGCGCATTTGCCGGGCAGATCGGACGACAGTAGATCCCCGTCGTCTTCACGCCGACGAAAAACTGGCCGTCAAAGCGTGCGTCGCGTGACAGTCGGGCCCGTTCGTAGACTTCGTTGCTAACCATGGGGCAAGTATACGCCCCAAGCCTTCTCGAACTAGCCAGAATCGGACCTGTATGTAGGAGCGCTTCTCGAAGCGCGAGCAATAGCTGCGACCGACAGGTCGCCTGGAGCGCTTCTTGAAGCGCGACTGAGCCTCGGCTGATCGCGCCTCGAGAGGCGCTCCAACGAAACCCTGCTACTTGTCGATACCGCCCAAGCACATGTACTTGATCTCGAGATAATCATCGAGACCGTACTTCGACCCTTCGCGGCCCTGGCCGGATTCCTTGACACCACCGAAAGGCGCCATCTCGTTCGAAATAATGCCTTCGTTGATGCCGACGATGCCATATTCGAGCGCCTCGCCGACGCGCCAGATGCGGCCAACATCGCGCGAATAGAAGTAACACGCAAGTCCGAACTCGGTGTCATTCGCCATCGCGATCGCTTCCTCTTCGGTCTTGAACTTAAAGAGCGGCGCGATGGGTCCGAAGATCTCCTCGCGGAACACACGCATGTCCACGTTCACCTGGGTGAGGACGGTGGGCTCGATGTAGCAGATTCCGAGGTCCGAACGACCGCCTCCGGCAACGACGCTTGCGCCTTTGGCCACAGCGTCATCCACGAACTCGAGTACGTCGTTCGCGGCCCCCTCGTTGATCAGGGGTCCGACGTTGACGCCGTCCTGCGTGCCTTCGCCGAGCTTGAGCCCCTCCATCGCAACCATGAGTCTTTCCGCGAACTCGTCGTACACGCCTTCCTGCACCAGGATTCGATTTGCACAAACACAGGTCTGACCGGCATTGCGAAACTTGCAGATCATTGCGCCCTTGACGGCCTCGTCGAGATCCGCGTCATCAAACACGATGAACGGCGCGTTTCCACCGAGCTCCATGGACGTGCGCTTGACCGTTCCGGCACATTGCTCAATGAGCAACTTGCCGACCTGAGTCGAGCCGGTGAATGTCAGTTTCCGCACGATCGGGTTACTCGTCATCTCGGCGCCAATCTCACGCGTGATGCCGGCGACGATGTTAATGACGCCAGCGGGCACGCCGGCGCGTTCGGCCAGTTCCGCCGTGGCAAACGCCGACAAGGGTGTTTCATTAGCGGGCTTGCAAACGACCGTGCAACCGGCAGCGAGAGCCGGTGCGATCTTGCGCGTCATCATCGCGTTCGGAAAATTCCACGGCGTGATACAGGCCACGACGCCAACCGGTTGCTTGATGACGATGATGCGCTTGTCGTTCGACGGTTGCGGTATCGTGTCTCCGTATACTCGCTTGGCTTCCTCGGCGAACCATTCGATGTAGTTGGCACCGTAGGCAATCTCGCCGCGCGATTCGGCCAGCGGTTTGCCCTGCTCTGCTGTCAGGATCTGCGCCAGGTCCTCCTGATGCTCCTGCATTAGATCGAACCACTTCCTGAGTATTGCGCCGCGCTCCTTGGCCGTTTTCTGGCGCCACTCGATCTGCGCCCGCTCGGCCGCTTCGATGGCCCGGCGGGTTTCAGCCGTGCCGCATTTCGCGACCTCGGCAACCGTCTCGCCGTTCGCCGGGTTCAGGACGGGCAGTGTCTCGCCGCTGTCCGCATCGGCCCATTTGCCGTCGATGTACGCCTGGGTCATGAAAAGACCCTGGTCTGAGATCTGCATGCCGCTAACTCCTCTCGTGTTGCTGGCTTCAGTTCGGCTGGCTAGCTTAGAGCCGGCCCGATGCCAATTGCAACAATCCGTCGTCAGCGAAGACGTTCCGTTGGAGCGCTTCTCGAAGCGCGATTGTCGCTACGTCAAGGCCAGGATCGCGCTTCGAGAAGCGCTCCAACAGATGCGACTCGGGCTATGCCGCCTCGCGACAAGTTTTCGCGACCCACGCTTCGAGGTCGTCGGAACCGCCGATATGCTCGCCGTCGATGAAAACCTGCGGATAGCTCGTTACATCTGCAACGGCTCGCATCGTGCGGTCCGTGTAATCCCGATTCAGCACGAGTTCCTCGAATTCGATGCCGGCATCACGCAGGAGGCCTTTCGCCTTGGCACAAAACGGGCAACCCGGCCGCGAGAATACGGCTACGTCATGCGGCATTTGAACGTCGGGATCGAGGTACCTGAGCATCGTGTCGGCGTCCGAGACCTTGAATGGATCGCCCGGTTCTTCCGGCTCGATGAACATCTTCTCGATAACACCGTCACGGACGAGCATAGAGTAGCGCCAGGACCGTTTGCCGAAACCGAGGTCTTCCTTGCCGACCAGCAGGCCCATGCCATCTGTGAAGTCACCATTGCCGTCCGGCAGGAACGTCACCCGGTCAGCCTTCTGGCTGTGCTGCCATTCGGCCATGACGAATGCATCGTTCACGGACAGACAAATGATCTCGTCGATCCCGCAAGCGCCGAAAAGTTCGGCCAGCTGATCGTAGCGCGGCACGTGTGAGGACGAACAGGTCGGCGTGAACGCGCCAGGTAGGGAAAAGACCACAACGGCCTTGCCGCCAAAGACGTCGTCGCTGCTCAGGTCGACCCATTCGAAGTCGCGGCGAGTCTTGAACGTGACGCCGGGTACGCGCTTGCCTTCAATATTCTCTAACATGATTGTCTCCAGTATTAATGACGAAAAATCAGGCCAGCATGCTTCTGAGCATCCAGGCATTTTTTTCGTGAATTTGCATTCGTTGCGTCAACAGGTCGGCGGTGGGCTCGTCACTCGCGTCCGCAGCGGCCTCGCTGGCTTCGCGCGCTGTACGAGCAACCGTTTCCTGACCGATGACGAGCTGGCGAATCATCTCTTCCGCCGACTCTTCGCCGCTTGCTTCCTCGATGCTCGTAATCGCGTTGAATTCGGAATACGAACCCGGCGCCTTGACGCCCAGCGCCCTGATGCGCTCGGCGATCTCGTCAACCGCGGTCGCGAGTTCGGTGTAGTGGCCTTCGAACATCAGGTGCAGCGTGTTGAACTGTGGGCCCTCGACGTTCCAGTGATAGTTGTGTGTCTTGAGGTACAGCGTGTAACTGTCCGCCAGTAATTTGGATAGACCCGACGCAATCCGCTGCCGGTCTTCTGTGTTGATACCTATGTTCAGCTCCATGATTTTTGCTCCAATTGATTTCATGGGCCCAGTTTAGGGCTCGAACAATAAGAAAGAAAATGGTTTAATTAGATCACAGTAAGCGATTTTTTCGATTAATGAAGCTACCAACGATCAAGCAACTCCGTTACTTCGTGGCTTTGACGGAGATTGGCCATTTCGGCCAGGCCGCCGAGTCCTGCTTTGTCTCGCAATCGGCATTCAGCAATGCGATCCAGGAACTCGAATCGCTGCTCGATGTGCAGCTCGTCGACCGCACCAACCGTTCCGTGACCATCACCGGAACGGGACAGAAAGTCGCGACCCAGGCACGTCTTTGCCTGCGTGACATGGAAAGCCTCGTCGAAATCGCCAGAGGAAATCGTCAGCCATTGACGGGTGATCTGCACCTGGGCGTAATTCCTACGATTGCGCCGTTCATGCTGCCCGCAGCACTGCCCAAACTACGAAAGAAATTTCCGAACCTGCAGCTGTTTCTTCATGAAGAGCAGACACAGCGCATCTACGAACGGCTAATGGACGGCGAACTCGACCTGCTCCTGCTCGCGCTGCCTTACGACATGCGCGGTGTTGAAGTAACGCCGCTTTTTCGGGATCGATTCGCCCTCGCCTACCGTGAAGGCACCTCAAGAGTCGACCCGGAAAATTACCGCTTCAATCGTCTCGACCCGGACAGCATCCTGCTGCTCGAGGACGGTCACTGCCTCAGGGACCATGCGCTTGCGGCCTGCAAGATCCGCAACACGCAGAAAGTCCGACGCATCGGTGCGAGCAGTGTGCTTACGCTCGTCGAGATGGTGGACGCTGACCTCGGCATTACGTTTCTGCCAGAAATGGCGCGCGATTCGTCGATCCTGAGAAATACGAGGGTGAAGCTGCAACCACTCGGTGACAACAGCTACCGGACGAGCGGCATCGCATGGCGCAAGGGCAGCCGCAGAACAGAGGAATTCGACATACTGGGTCGCTTCCTGACCGGGCAACCATAAGTCAGCTGTCTATTGAGAAGAAGACCGGCATACCGCTTTGCGACCAGCCATTGTCGACGTTGACGCTCGTCGCGGACACGGGCTACACGATGCTAAAATCAGTGCTCAACAAGCGCAGGCTATGAGCATGCCGAATAACGCACCAGGCACACACCAGAAAGCCCTGTCGATCAATCTCGACGATAAAATCTATGGTGTGATCGCCGAGATCGGCGCCGCTCAGGAGGTCGCGCGCTGGTTCTTCCGCGTGGGTGCGGCCGCGGGCAGCGTGGCCAAGACGATATCAGCCTACGACATGCAGGTCAGCGATGAAGTCTACGGCAAGGCCAGCCGGTACGTCTCCAGGGACCGGGTCGAGGCGATGCTGCAAAAAGAATACGACCTGCTTGTCCAGCGACTTAACGAAAAGCGCGGTCACGACACCCGCTTTTTCGCGTTTTGTAATACCGTTGCCGCGCGCAATTTTGCGGGTACCAACGAGTGCCAGGGCTGGATCGGGTTACGTTTTCAGGC
Organism: Gammaproteobacteria bacterium; assembly: GCA_030641695.1. Taxonomy (GTDB): domain Bacteria; phylum Pseudomonadota; class Gammaproteobacteria; order Steroidobacterales; family Woeseiaceae; genus UBA1847. The sequence continues at coordinate 3,512 of DAOWGY010000316.1, read as the reverse complement.
CGAACCGGGTGGCGAGGCGAACACGATCATCCTGCATATCAACATGCTTGACGACACCGCCATCGCCCAGCAGGAAGCCGTCGGGATTCTCGGTGTCAACGTCATATACAGTGCATTCTTCGGAACGGGTGGACCGGAGGGAAATCTTTCCAGCCTGACTGACAACCTGGCTGAAGGCCGACTCGAAGCCGATCTGGTCGATGTTTCGGGACCCGCCTTTGAAAGTATCGACCCGGTTCAGACCGGACTGGCGATCGTCTCCAGCGGACTTGCGGAGGCCGTATTGTTCGATCGTGACGGCGTGCAGCAGCCACCAACGGAAATTGTCCGCAAGCGACCGACTATAATCAAGCGCACCTCGATGCGCTATTCCTCTGCCGTCGACACTGTCGGATTCGAGGCTGCCGGGCACAAGCTCGCAGAGGATTTGGACGAGTCGGCCAAAACACCGCTCAACGTGACCGAATTCAGCATCAACAGCGTGCATGCAGGCGGCTGTGACGATACGACTGAGGTCGTCGATCACATCCGCAAACTTATTGATCAGCACGAGTGGATTATGCTCACGCGGCTGCGTCAGAGCTATAAACTGAGCCGTTACTTGCGACGCTACTCTCAGCAGCCGTTGCGTTTCCTGATGGGTATATCAACATTCGCAATGCTGTTGTCGGACAAGTTCTATGTGGAGTCGGATGATGATCTTTTGCAGGCGACTGGCAAGCTGTTCGCGAACGGCGTAAAGGCCTATGTACAACCGATGTCTTTGGCAAATGTTCGACGGCACCTGGAGTCGGTCAACGTCAATCCGGATTGGGTTGAGACGACGGACGAATCGGATACAGTGTCCATGAAGAACCTGAGCTTGCGCGGACCGCTGATGCGGCTACTGCAATACCTGACAGAATCGGGTTTTGTCGAAGATCTACCCGATCCTTAGTCAATTATTTTCAGGAAAGTAGCCATGACCGAGTCTACAAACAAACGACTGACTGATCAGATTCATGCTATCGCAGCAGAATTGTCAAAGCTGGCAATACCGACTAACGTCCTGCTGCGGCAAATTGATTCGATTACTGGTTTCCGGGCTCGACGTTTTCGGGTTCATCCGGTGTTGCCGGCCCGCTGAGGCGCTCTACTGCGACCTGCACCGGAGCAATCTGCAACATCTCCTGAAAGGACTGATAGAAGAAACCGAAGACCAGCAACAGCGTCACAAGCGAAAGTGTCCACGTAACTTTCAGCTCCCAGGGTCTCTCCTTCTTTCTCCTGGACATCGTCTCAATTACCCCCTACAGCTTTGCGACTGAACGCAGTTCGAATTTTTCGTCGAAGGCGCACGATTTCGTTCAGGTATAAGCCAACAGGACAGAACAATTGGCACCAGAATCTCGGTACAAACAGTGAACCCAACAGCGATGCGGGCAATATGTACCACTGGATACCCAGGCCTTCCAGCGAGAACATCATTGCGAACGGTTCGTAAGACCCGAGCGCCGGGTGCGCGGTGAGGAAAATGAGCATCAGTGCAACCCAACTCAGGGAAAAAATCAGCGTTCTCGCCCTTCTTTGAAAACGGCTGTCGATTTTCAGTTTGACTCCACTGATCTTCTGCGCGAGATCCTGAACAACCATGAAGGGGCAGAGGCGCTGGCAATATATATTCCGGCCCATCGCCACGATGCTGCCCAGCACACCGATCATCATGATCCACCACATCGGGTGCTGCCGCGGGCTGGGAATATAGCCCATGAAAATACCGGCAATACTGGCAAGACTCAGGGAAGCATTCGCATAGAACCCGACAAAAACCAGCGCTCCCACCGTTACCGAGATCCCTGCATATTTGCCGATCTTGTCTTTTCGGTATCCTGCGATGAACGCCAGGACAAACAGAAGAACCAACACTCCCTCGTTGACACCGAAATTCCAGCCCGGTTGCTGCCAGGTCGGCTCGAGTTTCAAATGATTGACCGCGCCGAGATGAACTGCATCCCGCATCGCCGACGTGAGCCCCCTGGCAGAACCCGTCGCACCGCTTACTGAGTCAACATCATCACCAACACTGAAATTATCCGAAACGTCCTTGCCGCCAAACTGGCGAAAGAAATTCCCACGATGCAATCGCTCCATGAACGCAGGCGATTCTTTGTGCGACAGCATCAACGCTTCGGCCAGGCGGCCGCCGTCCTCTGTACGCCTGGCACGAACACCGACTACCAGTGGTCCTCCATAGCCTTCGCCGTCGGCAATTATTACAACGTCGTCCATGCCTTCGATTCGATAGACAAATGGCAATGTGTCATTGGCGTCGGAGCGGGCCAGCGTTTCGCCGGGCAACGCTTGCTGCAGCATCTTCTCGTAGTCCGGTCTGGCCGCTATCTGACCGATAACGAAAGCGGCGACCAGCAACGCCCAGGCGACACCTTCGAGGACCCCGCGCCACGGGAATCCTCTGGTTGTCTCAGCCGGCAACTCCCCTGCTGGAGGGATGCTGTCGAGCGGGTCCGTCATTCGTCGGATTCTTGATCTTGCGCGGCGGGTTGGTTCATTTCCGGCGCGACCAGGTATCGCCAGGTAAGCACCATTAGTATAAGTCCGCTACCACTGAACAGCATCAGCGCCATTGCGCCGGATTGTGCGATCCCCTCGAGGAACGAGGCCCCCGCCCAGCCGATACCGAACAGGATCGCCACTACGCCAGTAAAAAGGCTGGCCCACGTATACCACTTAAGCTTGACCAGAAGAGACAGGTAAGCGAAGGCGAAAACGCTAACCGTAAAAAGCACACCCATCAAAAACCATTGCGCAAGTTCCATAGTGATGCCTCCTCAGCTTTTGTTCGACGTGCCGATATTGTTCTTCATATCGGAGTTCGTGCGCATACCTTCGCCGGTCCTCCAGAACTTCTCGGCCTTCCTGGGATCGCCGGTGTGTCCGTAACCAAATGCGGGGTGCAATTCGGCCATCCACCCATGCAAGAAGCCAGGAGTCTTCGGAGTAATACCCATGATGAAAATGTGGTGCCACATATCCGGCTCATTGAAGGTGCAGCTGGCAATACAAGCGCCGCAAGCGCTGCCATTTTCTACCCAGAAGTTGTAGCACTTCTTGGCATCGCTGTAGAACTTCTTGATCCCGAGATGGTTGTTCCAGGTGTAGCCTGGCTCATCACTGAATTCATAGGTGGGCTCGAAACCGTAACCACCATCCTTAGAAGAAGGCAGGGGAATAGCCTCTGCAGGGCAAGCCTCGGCGCACTTGCCACAGCTGAGGCAGAACTCAGTCATACCCCATTGGTGCGGCTGGTCATACTCGACGAAATCGAAATCCGTGTAGATCTTGCAGATTCTATGGCGTGGCCCGATGCCGGGTGCCAGTAATGCACCATTGCGGCCTCCTTCACCGAGTCCCGCCATGATGGCGTAAGGCACGCTGCTGCCAAGGTCATTTCCTGCACCGACTGCGTTGTAGCCCATGCCTCGCAGAAACTTGGCCATTTGATTTGCGAGGAC
>DAOWGY010000207.1 GCA_030641695.1 Gammaproteobacteria bacterium | reverse complement strand
TGTTGCCGGATTCGCAGCGGGCGCATGGACCCCGTGGGCATCACCGCCTGCGGGATCAGGCGCCGGAGGCCGCGACGCCATGGAGTACTTCGATGCCGATGCGTCGGTGGCAGATCGCATCGAGGCGCTCGAGCGCATTGTCGCCGAAGAGCGCGATGCACGACTGATTCTCGAAGAGCAATTGCAGGAATTATTCGCCGATCTGGACCGTATCGACGTCCCGGAATTGCAAACGCTGCTGCAGCAGATTGCGGACAGTCGGCTGCAACAAGAAGTGCAAGAGACCAGGGAATCGAGCCGTCGGGAATCGAGGCGCGCGATGCGTGACTACTCGCAAATGCGCAACAGTCGGCTGGTTAACGGCGGCTTCACCGAGTCCAGGGCCAGCCAGATCCTGCAGATCGAGGATCAGGTTCGCATGGATGCGTTGCAGGCGGAATACGCGGCACAGCGAGACGGCACGGAGCTCAACCGCCTGGACCAGGCTTACGATTACCAAGCGACACTCCGCGATCGGCTCGGCGACGCCGACTTCGAGAAGTACCTGCGGGCGCACGGTAGCCAGGCGTCGGTGACGGTGCGCGAGGTCATCGGCTCTTCACCAGCAAACAGGGCCGGGTTGCGGCCGGGTGATCAGATCGTGAGCTACGGCGGCGACCGCGTCTTCAATATGGTCGAGTTGAAGTCGGCAGCATTCGACGGTGATCCGGGCGAAGACGTCATCGTGGACATCGAGCGGGATGGTCAGCGCATGCAACTGGTCTTGCCACGTGGGCCCATCGGCATCACGGGAAGTGGCGCGGGCTTGAACTATCGCTATCCATTTGGTGGCTAAATGGCTGACCGCGCTGGATAAAATCGGCGCCGAAATGCAGAATGTGCGAGGTTCAGGCTGCATGGGTGTGCGCCGCTCTTGAAAAAAGTACTCCGCTATACGATTCCCAACAGCTTCACGGCGCTCAGCCTGCTGTTGGGCATTGCATCGATTGTCACGACGCAGCTCGGCGGTTTGGAATACCTCGAGCTCGCGGCATGGATGATCGTATGGTGCGGCCTGCTGGATACCATGGACGGTGTGGCGGCGCGCATTCTCAAAGCAACGTCGAGTTTCGGTGCGGAATTCGATTCGATGGCCGATCTGGTCGCGTTCGGCGTGGCGCCCGCGATTCTCGTTTTGAATGCCGGCATGCAGATCGGTGGCATCGAATATGACAGTGGACAATTCTGGGTGCTGGCCGTCGCATCCGGAGTTTTCGCACTCGCGGGTGCCATGCGACTTGCGCGATTCAACCTGCCAACCTCGAAACCGGAGCGTGGCTGGTTCGCCGGCGTGCCGATTACGGCAGCCGGCGGCGGTATGTTGTCATCGCTGGTACTCGTGCTGTTGCATCACGAGCAAATCGCCATCGGCATGCCGCTCAAACTCTATCTGCCAGTGCTGTTGTTCGTGCTTGCGATCCTGATGGTCTCGCGGATTCGCTTTCCCAAGGCCGTAATACGTGACAGCAAGTTCATCAATGTATTCCAGACCGTGAATATCGCGCTCATTTTTTATTGTGGCGTGACACGCTCCTGGCCTGAGTACCTGTTCGGCATTGGCATATTCCTGCTTGTCGCAGGAATCATCGCGGGACGCATTTCGAAGCCAGTCGCACCCGATAACCAGGAATGACGGTCACTGTCGCCGTACTCGTCGGATACCTCGCGATACTGGCGGCGCTCGCGATCTGGAGCCGCGACGAGACCCATTCACTGAAGGGCTTTTACCTGGCCGGCAAGAAGCTGCCGTACTGGGTCGTTGCTTTCAGTACCAATGCTACGGGTGAAAGCGGCTGGTTGCTGCTCGGCCTGACTGGCATGGGCTATGCGTATGGCGCACATGCCTACTGGGTCATTGTCGGTGAGATGATCGGTATCGGACTTTCCTGGGGACTGATCTCCCGTCGCCTGAAGCGCTTCGGCGATGAGACCGATTCGATCACGGTACCGGACATATTGTCGGCAAAATTCGAAGATCGCCTGCACGTCATTCGCGCAATTGCCGTCGTCATTATTGTCGTGATGGTGACAACCTACGTTTCTGCGCAAATGGTTGCCACAGGCAAGGCATTCAGCGGTTTCGTCAACGTCGATTACCGGCTCGGCGTCATCGTTGGCGCCATTATCATCATCAGCTACACGTTCGTTGGTGGCTACAAGGCCGTGTCCTATACGGACGTGGTGCAGGGAGTACTGATGCTCGCCGGGCTGATCGTTGTCCCGATCGTTGCTGTGCAGGCGGCGGGTGGCTGGGGCGGCGTCGTGAGTTCGCTGGACAGGCTCGACCCCGAATTCATGAACATGTTCGCGAAGCTGGACGGCAGTGCTGCAGGCCTGATCGCGGTCGTGAGTCTCGCGGCAATCGGTTTGCCGTTTCTCGGTGTGCCGCAGCTACTCATTCGCTACATGTCCGCCCGGGATGACGACGAGCTCAGGAAAGCGCGGCTGGTGTCGATTGTCGTCTTGTTCATATTCCTGATGGGCGCTGTGACTGCCGGCATTGCGGGACGTGCGCTGTTTCCCGAACTTGCGGATCGCGAACAGGTATTTCCGACGCTGGCAAGCGAACTATTTCCGCCGCTAGTGACGGGTGTCCTGTTCATCATTGTCTTGTCAGCCATTATGTCGACCGTCGATTCGCTGTTGCTGCTTGCATCGTCAGCGATCGTGCGTGACACGATGCAAAAGATTGTCGGCAGCGAAAAGAGCGACAAAACGCTGGCTGCTTACGGTAAGGCCGTAACCATCGTCATCGGTATTATTGCCGTCCTGGTGGCGCTGTTCATGGCCGAGAACAAGCTGATCTTCTGGTTCGTGTTGTTCTCGTGGTCCGGACTCGGTGCGGCATTCGGACCCGTGGTGCTGGCCCTGCTGCTCGACAAACGGACGACAGGTGCGGGCGTCGCAGCGGGCATGCTGGGCGGTTTCCTGACCAGCGTCATCTGGGTGCAGTTCTTCAAAGACGCCGCGTACGGGCTTTACGAGGCCATTCCCGGCTTTATCGTCGGTGCGCTCGCCACCGTCATCGTCAGCCGCCTGCCGTTGAAGTAGGTCGTTGGAGAGCTTCGTTCTGTTGGAGCGGTTCTTGAACCGCGACGGCGCCTGGTTCCATTCGTGCGTCGAGAGACGCTCCAACGTGTAACCTTTTGGGTCCGGCGCCGCTATAAGCCTGTATGTCCAGAAGGAAGAGGAACGCACACATGACCATGTCGAGACTGCTGCTGATCGCACTGTTGCTGGCTTTACCCGGATTCGCAGGCGCGGAGCTGTCCGCGGATGGCGTACCTGCCACATCGACCTGGTATTTCCACGCTGATTTCGAGGAAATGCGCACGTCCGATGCCGGCAAACACCTTTATGGCTGGCTGCAGAGGGAAGTCTTCGATGACATCCGTGACGATGCCGGAATCGACCTCGACAAGGAAGCGAACAGCGTTACCGCGTTCTCCGCCGAAGAAAGCGGCGCGGTCGTACTGATCGAAGGCAAGATCAGCCAGGATAGTCAGGACAAGCTACTCGCAATGGCCGCTGGCGCCGAGTCCCTCGAGACGTTGCAACACAAGGGCAAGACATTCTATTTCGCGGAGGGAGAAGGCCACGGCGATAATGGCAATATCGACATCGACTCGTTCGATAACGGTGTCTATTTCACGTTCGCGCTCAAGAATCGAATCCTCGCAACGTCCACGCGTGAGAAAATGGAATCGCTGCTGGAAAGCAAGGGCAAGCTGCCGCGCCGCGACACCGCTAACGGTACTCTGATTGTCCTGACTGCGGAAAAGAGCCTGATCCAGGCCGGCATGCACGCCGACCAGATCGAGGAGGACGGCGACGGTGGCTGGAAGTCGAATATTCTCAGAAATACCGAGCAGGTGGCCGTGATGATTGCCGACGTAGCGGGAAAAATCGCCGTGGAAACACAGCTGATCGCGAAGCAGCCCGAGATGGCCGAGTCGCTTGCCAGTATCGTGCGCGGGCTCATCAGCCTCACGATGTTCAGCGATGACATGGACTCGGACGTTTCGCAATTCCTGCAGGGCACGAGCGTCGATGTCGATGGCTCGACACTGAAAATCAGCGTCTCGATGGATCCGGAGGCGGTCGTAGCGCTGCTCGACGACTAGAATGCCATGAAGCGGGGCGGGCTCACGACGTGAGCGATGAACTGAACCTGATCAATGCCGCCAAGGGCGGATCCGTGGAGGCGTTCACCGAACTCGTCCACGGTTATCGAGAGCGACTGTTGCGCTTCCTGATGACACGCTGTGCCAGTCATGCCGATGCCGAGGACGCGCTGCAGGACACGTTCATCAATGCGTATCGCTACATCGCGACCTACAACCCGCAATGGCGTTTCAGCACCTGGTTGTACCGGATCGCGATTCGTAATGCCGCCAGGCTGAGGCCGGCGAATATCGCCGAGCTCGGCGAACTGCGAGACGAGCAGAGCGATCCACTGACGCACTGCATTGCACAGTCCGAACGCGACAATCTCTGGCGCAGCGCGAAGCGCTTGCTGTCGGATGAGGTTTTCGCCGCCATGTGGCTGCGTTACGTCGAAGACATGTCGATCAAAGATATTGCCGCTGTGCTCGAACGCTCCTCGTCCTGGACCAAGGTAAACCTGCTGCGGGGCCGTCGGGCGCTCGAAGCCGAATTGAACAACGAGGCTCACAAGACCGGAAGTGAAGCTTATGGATAAACTCGCCACAAGACTGCGCGAAGACGCAGCCGACATAGACGCGCAGGTCTCCGCGGAGCTCGATAGTCGAATCCGTGCGTCCCTGAGTAACATCTCGCCCGAGCGGCTGGAAACCGCGCCACGCCCGTCGCGGCCATTCTCGATGTGGTGGGCAAGCAGCCTCACCGGCGCAGCAGTAGCGCTGGTGGTGATTGCGCTGCTCAACCTCGATCGAACCGGTCCGGTAACCGAGCCTGTTGCCGTGAATGCAATGCAGCAATTGGTGAACCCCGACCTCGATCTGAATGTAGAAGCCGCCATGCTGACAAGCCCCCTGGCCGAGGAACTGGCGAATCTGCAGGCCGATCTCAGGAAGGCCGAAAAGGCGGTTCGGGAGGACGTCGAGATCGATTTCTAAAGGCCTTTTCGGCTTTGTCAATTGTGGAAATCCGCTACTGATTCCACTATCCTCGGATGCGGGGTCAGTTCGCCCATAGGGACAAAAAAATCGTATGCGGGGATTGCGGCTCAGCGGCAGCGAACTGAAATCGAAAACAAGACCGGCGGGGCCCCCGTCACTGCCGGCAGCAAATTGCGAAGATCACCTGAAGGATGCATAAAATATGCCTCTAGCTGTTGTATTGATCCTGCTCGTTGTCGGTTCCCTCCTTTTTCACCTTTTTAGTCCCTGGACATTTACTCCGCTAGCCTCGAACTGGGGCATGGTCGATTTCACGGTCGACATCACGCTGTGGGTCACGGGCGTCATATTCGTTGCGGTCAATCTGTTCATGGCCGTGTGTGTCATCAAGTTTCGGCACAAAAAGGAATCGCGCGCGAAATATGAGCCGGAGAACAAGAAGCTCGAGAGCTGGCTGACGCTGTTAACGGCGGTCGGAGTCGCTGCAATGCTGACGCCGGGGCTGCTTGTCTGGGCCAAGTTTGTCAACGTGCCCGAGGATGCGCACGAGGTCGAAGCCGTGGGCCAGCAATGGCACTGGTCGTATCGATTCCCCGGCGCCGATGGCAAATTAGGCGAGGTGCGGGCCGAGCTCATAACGATGGACAATCCGTTCGGCATGGTGAACGAGGACCCGAACGGTCGGGATGACGTCCTCATCTTCAATCCCGAGGTGCGTATTCCGGTCGACCGTCCGGTGAAGTTCCTGCTGCGCTCGAAGGACGTATTGCACGATTTTGCCGTCGCGCAATTTCGCGTGAAGATGGATCTGATTCCCGGGATGCAGACCTTTCTCTGGCTGACGCCCACGAAAATCGGTCGCTTCGAAGTGCTATGTGAGGAACTCTGCGGTATTGCGCATCACACGATGCGTGGCGCCGTCAATGTTACGGAGCAGGGTGAATTCGAATCCTGGCTCGCAGGGCAGCCGACCTATGCTGATACGTTGAACCGGCAAGCCGGAAATGCGGCGGCCGGCGCTTCGCGGTACGTGGTTTGTGCCAGTTGCCACGGACAGAAGGGCGAAGGCCTTGTTGCGCTGAATGCGCCCAAGCTGTCGGGCCAAAGCGAATGGTACTTGCGGCGCCAGCTCGAAAACTACAAGGCCGGATTGCGCGGCACGCACAAGGACGATCTGTTTGGCAGGACGATGGCGCCGATGGCGAACGCGCTCGCGGACGACGCTGCAATCGCCGATGTTGTCGCACATATCCGATCGCTGCCGGATGAACCCGCACCGAAGACGATCGACGGCGACATCGAAAAAGGTGCGCGACTGTACCGGGTGTGTGCCTATTGTCACGGCGCTGACGGCATGGGCGTGCAGGCGCTGAATGCACCACGCGCCGCGGGCATGACCGATTGGTACCTTGCCCGGCAATTGCAGAATTTCAGGGAAGGCGTTCGTGGCTCGCACGTGAACGATTTCTACGGCATGCAGATGGGCTTCATGGGCCGCACCCTGCAGGACGATCAGGCGATCAACGACCTCGTCGCCTACATCAACACTCTCTAGGAGCTCAACCGGATGGCCTACGTTTCAATCGCCGATCGCGATCACGAAATCGAACATCACGATCCGCAAACGTTCATTAGCAAGTACATCTGGAGCCAGGACCACAAGGTCATCGCGGTGCAGTACAGTATCACGGCGATCTTCGTCGGCGTTATCGCCCTGATCCTGTCCGCAATGATGCGCCTGCAGCTCGGCTTCCCGGATTCTTTCTCCTTCATCAACCCGGAGAATTACTACCAGTTCGTCACGATGCACGGGATGATCATGGTGATCTACCTGTTGACGGCCCTGTTTCTCGGCGGCTTCGGCAATTACCTGATCCCGTTGATGTGCGGTTCGCGCGACATGGTATTCCCTTACATGAATATGCTCAGCTACTGGGTATACCTGTTGTCGGTCATCATCCTGCTCACCAGTTTCTTCGTCGAGGGCGGGTCGACCGGCGCGGGATGGACGCTGTATCCGCCGCAGGCAATTATGCCGGGCACTCCGGGTGTCGATCTCGGTATTCTGTTGATGCTCGGTTCACTTGGCGTGTTCATCGTCGCTTTCACGATGGGCGGTCTGAACTACGTAACGACGGTGCTGCAAGCGCGTTGCCGCGGCATGACGCTGATGCGTATGCCGTTATCGGTCTGGGGCATCTTCATGGCGACGGTACTCGGCCTGCTCGCATTCCCGGCCTTGCTGGTGAGTGCCATCATGATGATCCTCGACAAGACCATCATGACGAGCTTCTTCATGCCGGCCATCAGCTCGATGGGCGTCGATCCAGGCCACACGGGTGGTAGCCCGATCCTGTTCCAGCACCTGTTCTGGTTCTTCGGCCATCCCGA
>DAOWGY010000212.1 GCA_030641695.1 Gammaproteobacteria bacterium | reverse complement strand
GCCTCAGCATCCTCGTTGCCAGGGATTCAGGATCTGCGGCACTGCCCGCATGAAACGCGATGTGCAGCAGGGGCGTCTGTGCATCGGTTTCGATAACGACACGTCTTTCGCCCTGTTGCTCGGGCTCGACCGTGCGGACGGCAGCGGGGGGGTCCTGTGCCGGAATGTCCTCGAAATAGTCTTCAACATGCTCGAACACTTCGTCGGCGGTTACGTCGCCAACAATCACCATTACGATGTTGTTGGGTGCGTAGTACGTCTCGTAATAAGCAACCAGGTCATCCTGCGTCCAGGACTCGATGTCGGAGGGCCAGCCGATTACGGGGAACTGGTAAGGGTGTGCCACGTATGCGGTTGCGCGAACCTGCTCGAGGAGCTTGAGAAGGTTGTTATTATCGACGCGGGTGCGGCGTTCCGAGTAAACGACGCCGCGCTCGCTGTCCACTACGTCGGGATCGAAATCCAGATTTTGCAGGCGATCGGACTCGAGCTCGAGAACCACTTCGAGCGCCGAGCGTGGGAACCAGTCCCGGTACACCGTAAGGTCATTCGACGTATACGCATTGTTAGCGCCGCCAGCCGCCTCCATGATGCGATCGAACTCCCCGGGTTCGAGCTTCGACGTGCCGTTGAACATCATGTGCTCGAAAAAGTGCGACAGGCCGGTAATTCCGGGGTATTCGTTGCGCCCGCCGGCGCGTACGAAGTAATACAACGCGACATTCGGTATGTCGTGATCGGGCCAGACGATAACCTCGAGGCCGTTCTCCAGGATAACGCTGTGGATCTCGGGCGGCACGCCGACGATCGTGGAGGCTTCCATTATCGGACTGTCGTCGATGATCTCGGGCGCGTCCGGGAACAGACGACTGACAACTACAGCGGTGAGCAGCAAAACGAGCAGCACGGCGAGCGCCGCATTGAGCTTCTGGCCGGTCTTGAAGACGATCGATTGCGTCTGATCGACGTCGATCGTCTTCCTGAGTCCGACCGGCGTGATTTCATAGATAAATGCGAAATACAAAGCCAGCGGAAAGCCGATCAGCAACAGCAACTGCACAAGGCCGTCGGTCCAGACAGGCAAGTCGAGCACCGGAATGACGAGGCGGGCGAACTGCAAAAGCAGCCAACCGGCCACGACGTACACCAGCGCGACTTTTAAAACGTTACGGCGTCTTAGCTCGGTGAGAAAGGACATATTGGTTATCGTTATCGCCGGACCGCCCATGTTGGGCGATTGGTGGAGATTGTCAACCGAGTAATCCCTCGCGGCGGTACAAACGGGCGCAAATCCAGGTCAGGAGCGCCCCGAAGAAGAGCGTGCTGCCGACGGAAATCGCGACATGCAGGACATTGAGAGGCTCGTTCTTGACCATGTCGACGAGCAGCAGGTGCTGACTCAGGCTCGGCACGAACATGAACTCGAGTCGCGGGCGCAGCGTAAGAATGCTGACGATCAGAATCGGTAGCGTCGGCGCAAGCATCATTACGCTGAGCCAGGTCTGCGCCTCGCGATAGCTCTTGGTGAAAGAAGCGACGAGCGTCATGATCGCCGCGCCGAGCAGGATGAACGGCGCCAGCACAAAGAATGCGGCGACAACGGTTGCCGGCCCGAAGTTCGGCGTCATGCCGAGCTGCTCGAGAGGCATGAACTTGAGCGCGAAATAAAACGACGTCAACGACAACGCGAGTGACAGCGCCATGAACAAACAGGTTGCAGCAATTTTTCCGAACAACAACTGCTCGCGCGTCACCGGCAAAGCAAGCAGCGGCTCGAGCGAGCCGCGCTCGCGCTCACCCGCGGTCGTATCGATGGCGAGGTACATGCCGCCCATGAGAAGAGCGAAGATAAAAAAGTAGCTCATCATGCCGAGCAGGATCACCGAGCGGCCACTTGGCGTCGACATATCGACTTCGTCGATATTCAACGGCCTGAGCACGAGCGGACTGAGCCCTCGCGCAGACAGCCGGATGGATGCCAGTTGTTGATTGTAGGCTCGCAACGCACCTCGCACGCGACGAGCCTCGCGGTCGGCCTGAGTATTGGCCTGGTCCGTGATCAACTCCACTCTGGCAGGAATCGAGTCGGCCAGTTGCGCGCCGAATTCGGCGGGGATCAGCACGATGACGTCATGTGCGCCGGTTCGCACGGCCTCGATCGCGGCGTCACGGCTTGCGGGACCATCGATGATGTCGATGTTTTTGCTTTCGAGAAAGCGCAACAGGTTGGGCGCGTGCTCACGGCCAATGACCGGGAGCGTCGTGACGCGTTCGTGATCAATGCGGAGGCCAGCGTGCGGCGGTCGCGCACGTTGTCGAGAGTCTCTTTTTTGAAGACGGTGATGAGCGTGCGCATCATACCGGCGTCACCATCTGGATCGCTTTCACGAACGCATCCTCGAGGTCGTCGCAACCGGTGCGGTTACGAATGCCATCGGCGGAGTCGTCGATGGCCACTT
>DAOWGY010000078.1 GCA_030641695.1 Gammaproteobacteria bacterium | reverse complement strand
CTGTTTTTTGCCCTGTGGCCGGATGCCGCGGTTCGCCAGGCCCTGGCAGCTGCATCCGGAAAGCACCTCCGCAAGGGTAAACGGGTCCCGCCGGCAAACCTGCACCTGACACTGGCGGCATACAACTACGGCCCGCGACGCATCCCGGTGGGTGGCGGTCCTATCCCGTCGGGCGCGAACTGGTACTCGGGTTATATCTTTCGGCATTTGAACTACGTGCTGGGTGGTGGCAATCCGACGAAGCCTACAGGAGACGCGCTTTACTCGGACCTGGGTCAGTCGACACTGGTCACGTTCGGCGAGCCATACCGGGCAGCCGCCTTTGTGCAAAGCCTCGAGCTACAGGCACCCGACCTGAACCTTGACTGGTTTCGTCGCGGCACCGGCGAGTTCGAGGTCGTCATGACCTACGCGGATCGGCAGGAATTCGACAGCAGTGCCAGCCTGTTGCGCAACGCAGGGTTTCGCGTCGACTAGGCCGCTGTAACGCGCCGGCTCTCCAGGACCAGGTAGATCGCAGCGCCGATACCGCCCGTGCCGAAGAACATCGCCATGACGATGATCTGGTATTTCACGGCAATCAACGGTGACACGCCGGAGAGAATCTGTCCCGTCATCATGCCAGGCAGTGAAACAAGGCCAACCGCGAACAGCATATTGATGGTCGGAATCAACGCCGTCTTGAACGCGACGTGACGCGCCTCGAGCGGCGGCTCATCACGCGCGGTTTCCGACTGATAGCGTTCCGCGGCGAGGCTTACCGCATTCATCGCACCCGTAACGACCATGCCACCGAGCGGCACGACATAGCGCGGGCTGAACCACGGCTCGACACCGATGACCACCTGTGTCACGAGCGCCAGAATCAGGGCGCTCGTAATCGCGATCGCGACGAGCGCGTTCGGCCACGACTGCCTTTTGCTTGCGCCGAGTGGCCGCACCGCGATCCAGCTGGCGGCAATCGTCATTATCGACAGGACGCCGAGGATGACCCAGAAGTTGTCGCTCCTGAATATGTAGATGAGCACGTAGCCAATGAGCAGCAATTGCACGAGCATGCGCAATATTGCGTAGACCCCCGTTCCTGCACCCACTTGCCAGCGCCACATGATGACGAGCACGACCAGCGCAGGCAAAAACGCGAACAGCAGCCCTTGCGTGGATACTTCGAGGATGCCTCCGTTCACGAGTTTAGTGTCCGCGCGAGCCGGTCAGCATGCGGGCTTTCCCATTTCGTCAGGCAGTACCGCCTCGATGCGTTGCATGACATCGAGACGGTGAACGAGATCGTGGATGTAATCCAGCTCGTCTGTCTCGAGCACCAGCACATCGCTCATGTCGTAGGACTCGATCCATTCGTCGTAAAGGCGCTCGAGACGTTTCAGGTACGGCAGGGGCACATCGCGCTCCATTGCCCTGCCACGTAATCGAATGCGCTGTCGCAGAGTGCGCATCGAGCAGCGCAGGTAAATCATCAGATCGGGTGGCTGAATCGCATCAAGAATGGCGCCGTAAAAGCTTTGGTACGTCTGCCAGTCGCGCTTCGAGATCTTGCGCATCTGGTGCAGCGCGGTCGCGAAAATTTCCGCATCCTCGAAAATCGTTCGATCGAGTGCCACCACGCCCGGCTGCCTGTCGAGTTCCTGGTGCAACTGAAACTTGTTGGCAAGAAAGTAGAGTTGCGACTGAAATGCCCAGCCCTTCATGTCCTTGTAGAAATCGGCGAGATAGGGGTTCTCGTCATTGGGCTCGTAAAATGGCATGACACCGTAGGTGCGTGCCAGGAAATCAACAAGCGTCGACTTGCCCGAACCCATGTTCCCGGCAATGGCGATGGAGCGTTTCATTGCCGGGTACCTTACCGCATTCACGTCTGGCGTCCACGTACAAGATCACCTATGCTGCGCGCATTATCGCAGACGGGAATCAAGCGTGAGCCAGCCGCCGGTACTAATCAGCGAAGACGGCATCCAGGCACGCGTCGCCGATTTGGCGGCGCAGATTTCCGCCGATTACGAGGATAAGGGCGACATCGTATTGATCGGCGTTCTCAAGGGCGCGTTCATCTTCCTGTCCGATCTGTCGCGTCGCATGACAATTCCGCGAACGATCGAGTTCATTGCTGTCTCGAGTTACGCAACGGGCAGTATTTCGTCCGGTGCGGTGCGGCTTGTCATGGACGTCCGCGGCAATATTGAAAACCGTCACGTGCTGATCGTGGAAGATATCGTCGATACCGGACACACACTCAAATACCTTATCGGCATTCTCGAATCCCATCGGCCTGCATCGATCCGAACCTGCGCGCTGTTGCGTAAAGCAGAAAGCGCCGAGGTCGACGTACCAATCGATTACGTCGGCTTTGATATCGGCGATGAGTGGGTGGTCGGCTACGGCCTCGACTTTGCCGAGCATGACCGAACCTTGCCCTATCTCGGCATTGTTGATCCCGAGGTTTGAAGCTTGAAGGGGTCGGACCAACGGAAGTCTTTGCTTCTATTCGAGTAAGTGCGATTCAGGAGCGTTAGGGTAAGTGCTAATTCGTCAATTTTGGATAGGAAAACACCACTTTAGTAAGACGCCAACCCGTTGCTCCTTCCTAATGCGCAATTCCACCGCAATAAACGGCAATTAGGCCAACATGTGGCTACTAATTAGTCGGAACTACTTTACACATCAAGGAGTTGTGGTGGTCCGACCCTATCCATGATCGGCGCAGTCATCGGTCTCGACCTCGATGGTCGAGTGGCCGATGCCGTATGCATCCCTGAGTATGGCCTTGATGTCGCGAATCACGGCCGTCGGATTATCGACGGAGGACCTGAGCCTGACGTGCATCGTCAACATCAGGTCCTGCGGTGTCAGCCCCCACACGTGGACATGGTGAATGCTCTCGACCATGGGCAGCCTGGCCGTGATCTTGCCCTGCATTTCGTCCCGATCGAGCCAGGCCGGGGCGCCTTCGAGTAACACG
>DAOWGY010000369.1 GCA_030641695.1 Gammaproteobacteria bacterium | reverse complement strand
TCGATATGGCGCGCCGCGTGCTTACCATGCCCAACGGCGATCGTTACGGAGCGATCGCTGGGCACCATGTCGCCGCCGGCGAAAATTCCTTCATGCCCGGTCATCATGTTGTTATCGACAATGACCGTATGGTCCTGCATGAATTCGATGCCCGGTACGCCTTCGAGAAACGCGGTATCGGTATCCTGTCCAACCGCCAGGATCAGAGAGTCCGCCTCGAGAGACTCGAATTTTCCGGTCGGTTGCGGGCGACCGTTGTCATCGAGTTCCATGATTTCGACTTTGAAGGTCGAGCGATCGATTTCCTTGATCGTGCGCAGCCAGTTGATACGGACACCTTCCTCCAGCGCCTCGTCGGCTTCGAAATCGTGCGCCGGCATGCTGCTGCGGTCGCGGCGATAAATGATCATTGCGTCATCGACGCCGAGCCGCTTTGCTGTGCGTGCCGCATCCATCGCCGTGTTGCCGCCCCCATAGATCGCAACCCGGCGGCCCAGTTTCGGTGGTGATCCTTCCTTGGCATCACTCAGGAAACTGACGGCATCGAGAATTTTGCCCGCATCACGGTTAGGGATATCGATCTTCTTGCTGATGTGCGCACCCACTGCGATGAATACCGCGTCGAAATCGCCGCTCTCCTTTTCGGCAAGCACATCCTCGACGCGATGATTCAGCGTGATCTTCACGCCGATGTCTTCGATACGCTGAATCTCGGCGCGCAGTTCGTCGCGCGGCATACGATAGGCCGGAATGCCGAAGTGAATCATGCCGCCCGCGACGGGACCTGCTTCCCGGATCTCTACCGAGTGTCCGAGGCGAACGAGGTGATAGGCGGCGGACAAGCCGCTCGGTCCCGCACCGACAATGAGTATCTTCTTGCTGCTCGTCGTTTCGGGCCGGTCAAGCTGCCATCCGTTCTCGAGCGCCATGTCGCCGAGGAAGCGTTCGACGGCATGAATGCTCACGGCACTGTCGGTGAAGGCACGATTACAAACGTCTTCGCACGGGTGATAACAGACGCGGCCGTGAATAGAGGGCAGCGGGTTATTTTCAACCAGCTCACGCCACGCGCCTTCGTAGTCTCCGGCCTGGGCGAGCGCCAGCCACGCCTGAATATTCTCGCCGGCGGGGCAGGCATCATTGCAGGGCGGCAGGAAATCAATATATTCAGGCCGGCGCGAGCGCAGCGCGCCCGTACCTTTACCGTGGCGCGTCAGGTCCGCGCGTTGTGTGAGATCGGAGTTCAGGGGGTCGGACCTCTGTAAAATGTTGTATTTATTGCAGAATCACCCTGATAATCACAAATATCAGGGCCTAATTCCACTATTTCAGGTCCGAATGCGTCAGGTAGCAACAGCTTTCCTCGCGGAGAACCTGAGAGCCCATTTCGTTGGCAATTTGCTTATGAATGCCCCGGGCACCCATGGTGTCTTTCAGTTCCTGAAGGTAGTTATCATCGCCCACAGCAACTGACTCTGTCCATATCGGGTTTCGTTTGGTATTCGCGATCTCCTCGTCCAGAAAATCGTTCTGCAGTATGGTGAGCTCCCGGTGTGAGTCAGTATTCAACAAACTCATGAGTAATTCGAAGTCGATAATACTTTTCCGCTGCCAGGGTTTTTGAATCTCATTGTAGCCGCTGACTTCCCAGTCACGGGGGTGTCGAACGACACGCGCCCGCACCATATTCAAATCGATATACGTAATGCAACGTGTCAGGTGGCTGTCAGTTTGTACTGCCGTTGCGTGATATCGATCTTCCCAGAATGCGCCTCTACGATTTTTTCGTGTATTGAACTCTTGGGCGGTCCGTCCCGCGATCAACTGCACGGAGCGTGCTATCTCTCCGTTGTCCCGATCCACGCATAGTAGGTGAATGTGGTTCGACGTGGCTATGTAGTTCAGCACCGATATACCAAATCGTCGCTTGGCTTCGAATAGCCAGTGTCGCCAACGTCGTCGATCGCGGACGAACTTCAGGAGATAAGACCTTTGGTGGCAACGATGGGTGATATGCCAGACACAACCTTCGCAGAAAATTCGGTTCGCGCGGGACATAAGCTAAGCCCACCATTTCGATACAAGAAATACTATTTAGGTATCGAAATCGAGCTTACTCAACGCGATTATTCTGCTATTTCATTCACATATGGAGGTCCGACCCCCTAGACGCTAGACGAAATCCGAAATACTGAGCCAAAGCACGATAGCGACGAATGCCGGTGCCAGGTAGCGAATGGTGAACATCAGTCCGGGAGCGATCCGGGCGAAGAGCGGTGACGCGCCGGTATGAATTTCCTCAAGCGGATTCTTTAGAATCCATCCCGCGAGTACCAGGCTGCCCAACGCGCCAGCGATTACGAAAACCTCGCTCGCAATCTTGTCCATCATGCCCAGTGCTGATAGTGAGCTTGCCGGCAAGATCCCGGCGGCCGCCGCAAGCACTCCCGCTGTCAATGTGCTCGGACCACGGCGCATTCCGAACCCATCCATCAGCGAAGAGACCACCACTTCGAGCAGTGATATCAAAGATGTCAGCCCGGCAACCAGCAACGCGATAAAGAAAACAATGCCAACGACCTGCCCCGCATCACCCATCTCGGCAATTGCGGCCGGAATGGAGATGAATAATGCACCGATGGTGCTTTCGCCAACCTGATCTGAAAGGCCGAGTGCAAATATGACTGGAAAAACGACCAGACCGCCGATGAATGCGACCGAAAAATCAAACATCGACACAGTGACGGCTTCCTGCCCAAGATCGTGCCTATGGTCGAGGTACGACGAGTAAGTAATCATGATGCCCATGCCGACACTCAGTGACAGGAACGCCTGCGCGGCAGCCTGCTTGATGACGGTCGGGTTCAGAAGCTCGTCGAAAGATGGTTGCAGGTAAAAACTGTAACCCTGACCTGATCCTGGCAGGTTGGACGCCCAGATCACGAGACCGATGAGCAATACGAACAGCAGGGGCATCAGTATCAGTGAGGCGTGCTCAATGCCCTTGCGGACGCCTCTGTATACGACCGCGACCGTGATGATCATCAGTATCAGATGGTAAACGACCGCAGGCGTACCGCTCGATACCTCTCCGAAACGGACGGCAAAGTCGCCGGAGAATCCCGACAAACCGTCGATCGCATATCGCAATGTCCATCCGGCGATCACGGAGAAATACGCGAGGATGACGAGTGGTGTCAGAACCGCCAGGTATCCCATCGGAACCCAGGCGGTCCCACCGATTGAACGATAGGCGCCGATGGGCGAGCGCTTTGACCGGCGTCCGATTGCAAATTCCGACGCCATGATGGGCACGCCGATCAGGAACGTCATTAGCACGTAGAGCAGGACGAATGCTGCGCCGCCGCCTTCGGCCGCCTGGTACGGAAAGCGCCACATATTACCGAGACCGACAGCGCTACCGGCTGCCGCCAGGACGAACCCCGGTCGTGTGGCAAAGAGCTCCCGGCTAGATCCTGGTGAGGGCATCGTCGAGGTCGTTGATAAACGCCGTGCCTTCGGCGCCGTCGATATAGCGGTGGTCGAAACTCAGCGTACAGGCCATAACCGGGCCAGCCTCGAGTGCGCCGGAAACAACACGCGGCCTGTCGGTGATACGGGAAACCCAGAGCGTGGCGATGTTCGGCAGGTTAATGACTGGTGTAGTGGCGACCATCGTGGCGCGCTCGAGACCACCGGTACTGGAAATGGTAAACGTCGCGCCGCGGATATCCTCCAATGTCAGTGCATCCGCGCGGGCACGCTCCGCAACCTCCAGAATCTCCGCGGCAAGTGCGGCAGCGTCCTTCGAATTCACGTCACGTACGACAGGTACCATCAAGCCGGCTTCGGTATCGACGGCAAATCCCAGGTTGACCTGCCGGTGCAACAGCAATCCGTCCCCGGACTCGTCGATGGTTGCATTGAACTTGCCGTGCCTGGCAAGGACGTCTGCTACGCACTTCGCGATAACCGGAAGTGGCGTTATCTTCGGGCCGTCATCGTCGCATTCGTCGGCAAGCCGGCTGACTGCTGCGACGATCCCGTCCGCAAAGACCTCGAAAGTCTGGGTAGCTGTCGCGAGTGTGCGGCTCGACTCCGCCAGTCGTTTCGAGGCAGCGAGCCGAGCGCCGGACAGCCTGAAACGTTCAACGTCACCGGCCGAATGCTGCAGGAATGTATCGACATCGGCTCGCAGCAGCTGCCCGTTGGGTCCGGTCGGCGTCACGAGCGTCAGGTCGACGCCCTGCTCCTTGGCGTATCGGCGCAGGGCCGGGGCAGCCCTGACGTTCGGCTGTTGCTCGCGAACTGGCTCAGGTGCAGATGTCACGGCGGCCGGCGTTGCGCCCGACTCGGAAGCGCCGGTCTCCTGCGTTGTTTCTCTGGAATCCTCGATGCGCATGAACACGTCGCCGACCGGAATAATGTCGCCGACGCTCCAGGGCAACGCCACGACTACCCCCGACCTCGGGGACGGCAAGTCGACGTTAACCTTGTCGGTACTGATCGTGGCGACATCGTCGCCTTCACTAATGGAGTCGCCGACCTCGACCAGCCACGCCAGCAATTCAGCCTCGCTCAGACCTTCACCGATGTCCGGCAATTTGAAGTCATGAATCAAAACGAGTACTCCGCGGCGCGCCTGATGCCGGCACTGATTCTGGCTGCGTCGGGCTTGCAGTAGTCATCGCCGACGCGATAGGAGTAGGGAACATCCGGCGCGCAGACGCGCTCGATCGGCGCCTGCAGGTAGCCGAACGACCGATTTTGTACCCGCGCTGCGAGTTCCGCACCGAAACCGAGTGTCTCGCTCGCTTCGTGAATGATTACGAGTCGTCCTGTCTTGTTGACTGATGCCGTCACCAGGTCGATATCAAACGGAATCAGCGATACCAGGTCGATCACTTCGACGTCAA
Organism: Gammaproteobacteria bacterium; assembly: GCA_030641695.1. GTDB lineage: Bacteria > Pseudomonadota > Gammaproteobacteria > Steroidobacterales > Woeseiaceae > UBA1847. The sequence goes on along the minus strand of DAOWGY010000369.1, from coordinate 298 downwards.
TGCCATGACTGGCCGCGAGTTCGTCGGCAACCTGTGCTGTCGTATGCCGCAACGGCCCGTAGGTCAGCGCCGTAACCTGCGTCCCGGGTCGAACGATTTCGGCTACACCGATTTCCGATGCCTCACCGTTGTCATCGACCTCGCCTGAAAGTGCGCGATATAGCGGTACGGGCTCGATGACCAGCACCGGGTCCGGATCGCGGATCGCCGCGAGCATCAGGCTGTAAGCGTGCTGTGGGGTACTTGGACACACGATCTTGATACCGCCGCCGTGCACATAGTACGACTCGATGCTTTG
>DAOWGY010000088.1 GCA_030641695.1 Gammaproteobacteria bacterium | reverse complement strand
ACTCAACCCGTCGCCCTGGACGAACAGCCGGGCGACGGTATGCGGCGGCACTACCGACTGACCTGCCGGCGCATGGAACTCGGCGAGCCCGACGAGTCGGGGCGTCGCGCGCCGGTTGAGATCAAGGATTCGGATTTCGAACTGGCCTGCCACCGGGTCATCCTCGCGCTCGGCCAGTCGCCGGATGTGTCGGTATTTCCGGAGGGCACAGAGGTCAGGGAAGGAAACCAGCTCCTCGGCCTGCTCGAGACGCCGGTGTTCGCTATTGGCGATCTCGCCACGCGCGAAGGAACGGTGGCCGGCGCGATTGGCAGCGGCCGGCGCTCGGCCGTGCATATTCACAACGTGCTGAGCGGAGAGCACGTGCACATCACCGAGCATGCCGAGGCGATGCGCGATGTCGATGTCTGGTGCGACGAGGTCATTCATGCCGACGCCATGAAACTGCACCTTTTCGAGCGTCAACCAGTATCCGAAGGCGATACGCTCGGCATGACCGAGCGACGCTCGACTTTTGACGAAGTGCACATGGGTCTCGAGGACACTGCCGAGGCTACTCGCTGCCTGTCCTGCGGCGTCTGTAACGAGTGTGACCTTTGCCTCACCTATTGTCCGGAAGGCGTGTTGAAACGAGTCGGTCACCGCCTCGAGTTTGACTACTCCTACTGCAAGGGCTGCGGAATATGCGTGGCAGAATGCCCGCGCAACGTTATCTTCATGAGTCATCTATAACCATGTCTGTACAAGTCATTACTGGAAATCATGCCGCCGGCTACGCGCTGAGTGTCGCGGGCGAGGCCAACCGAACGGCCCGGGGCGTCGCGTGCGGTATTTATCCGATCACGCCGCAAACCGAGATCGTGGAGTACGTGGCCAAGTTCCCGTTCAGCAAAGGGCGTGTCGTGCCGGTGGAGAGCGAACACAGCGCGATGGCCGTGTCTATGGGCGCATCGGCGAGTGGTGCGCGGGCCTTCACGGCAAGCTCGGCCAATGGCCTGGCCTACATGGCGGAGAACATCATGGTGGCGGGCTATTACCGGCTACCGATCGTGATGGTTGCGGTCAATCGCACGCTCGGTCCGCCGTGGAATATCTGGGCCGATCAGGGCGACACGCTGATGCTGAGGGACTTCGCCTGGCTGCAGTTTTATTGTGAGAACAACCAGGAGGTGCTCGATACCACGCTGCTCGCTTTCCGGCTGGCGGAAGATCAGCGCATTCTGATGCCCGTGTTGGTGTGCATGGACGCGTTCATCATCTCTCATACCCAGACCGAGACCACGCTCCCCGAACAGACCGAGGTCGATCGCTACCTGCCGGACCTGGACCTGCCGCATCGCATGCGTTACGACGAGGCACGCACGCTTGGCGGCCTCGCCTGGCCCCACGAAGGCCTCTCGCAACGTTTGGAGATCGACGAGGCGATGAAACGCGTGCCGAACGTGTACCAGGAGTGCCGGGAGAGCTTCACGGAGACTTTCGGTCGCGATCCTGGTGATGTGATCCAGACCTTTGCCACCGACGACGCCGAGATAGTCCTCGTTGCAAGCGGCACCATGGCAACGACGGCGCGCGAAGTAGTGCGACAAAGACGCGAGGCAGGAGAGAAAGTCGGCCTCGTGAAGTTAAAGATGTTTCGACCATTCCCCGAGGCGGCGTTGCGCGAGGCATGCCAGTCGGCGACACACATGGCAGTACTGGACCGCAACTACGCGGCCGGCACAGGCGGCATATTCTGGCAGGATACCCGGGCCGCTTTTCATGGGCATCGCGACGACGTGCTTATTCAAAACTATCTCACCGGACTGTGCGGCGGCGACGTGACACCGGCCGTGATCGACGACATCCTGGCCGACATCACTTCGCGATCCGCGCTCGGCGATCCAGTGTGGATGGGCATCGACACCGGCGAGGAGACAAAACAATGATTGCGACCGCGCCGACGAATCCCCGCCCCGACGAATGCCTGCTCCGGCCCGGCAATACCAACTGCGGTGGCTGCGGCATGAGCATTGGCCTGACCATGCTGGGTCGGGCGCTCACTGAAGCCGGCGACACCTGTACGCTCGTGATCCCCGCCTGCTGCGGGATCGTCACCGCCGGCGCGTTCCCCACTACCAGCTACGGCGTGCCGACGATTGCGACGACGTTCGCATCCTCTCCGGCCGTGGCTACAGGCGTCGCATGTATCCGCGACCTCAATGATGAACCGGGCCAGGTCATTTGCTGGGCGGGCGATGGCGGCACGTACGACATTGGCCTGGCAACGCTGTCGGCAGCAGCCGAGCGTAACGAGAACATCATCTACATTTGTTACGACAACGAAATCTACGGCAACACCGGCGGACAGCGCTCATCAGCAACGCCGGCCGGTGCCCGAACGACGACCACGCCGTGGGGCAAGACGCAGGACAAGAAAGACATCATGTCGATCATGGCTGCCCACCGGATTCCCTATGCGGCAACGCTGTCCATTGCTCACCCGGACGATTTCGCTCGTAAGATTACGACCGCGCTTACAACGCACGGTACGCGCTTTCTGTTGCTGCACTCGCCCTGCCCGACCGGCTGGAAGTCGGAGCCCGAGGATTCCGTGAAACTGGTGCGCCTGGCGGTGGCGAGCAGCCTGTTTCCGCTCTACGAGGTTTACGATGGCGCCACCTATCGAATCAACGTCGAGCCCGATGGGACAGATCCAGCGGAGTACTTCCAGCGGCAGCGGCGGTTCAAGAAAGAAGAGATCGACCTGAGAGCAACACGCCGTGCCTGCTCGGACCGCATGCAACGTCTACAGGCACTTGCGGAGCGATACCCGTCGGACAGATAACATCTGTGCCGCCTAGCCTTGTCGATCGTCGCCCGCGAAGTATGCGATCGTGCAGTCGCCAACGGCTATCAAGTCACCGTTCTGCAGCACGTGCTGCTCGATCCGGCGGCCATCGACGAATGTACCGTTTTTGCTACCCAGATCTACAAGACCAACACCGGTCGACGATCTGACGACCAACGCATGATGTCGGCTCACCACAGGGCTGATCACAGGGATATCACACAGCTTGCCACGGCCAATGAGAATATGCCCGTGATTGAGAGCCTGCTCCTGGACAACTGCTCCGTCCATACGGGCGATGAGTCGACCTTCCCGGAATCTCGCGCCGTTGACCCGCATTGGCCCCGCCTCAGCGTACGAATGCGGCGTTATGGTCCCCTGCCGAAGGAGCTTGTCTGCCGTCTTGACCATGTCCGTCGATATTGGATCTGCACCCTCTTCATCCGCCAACTGAATGCACAGGCAACAAAGAGTATCGATGCCATCGAGTACGCCTGAACAGACTTCATGTATGAGACTGACTGCGGCAAACTCGAAAACCCGGCTAATGTCTGCGATTTCTGCCGCTTCGACTTCCCGCGAAATGTACTCCCTCGTCTCAAGCAATGTTAATGCTCCGAGGACAATCCGCTGCCCGGCGTGAGCGCGTATCACATCGAAGGAAGGCTGAACGAGCAATTCATTCAGGCCAGATCCACCCGACAGTATTACCATCAAGCCGAATCCGCCTTTTGTCTCCAACTCTATGAGACGTCGTACCGTGTCGAGCACCCACCACGCTTTGTCTTGTGTTTCCTCGAAGCAGATGATTGTGCGACGATTGTTGTGTCTTTGGTCTGACAAAAAGGTGGTGAAGGCATTGTCCAGGTCAGCAGGGCTCATGTCTTTCGGGTCGAGCCCGACGACCTGAAATACCTCGCGCATTCCAGCGTCCGCATCTGAACAGGGCTCGGTGATTCGCGCCGCATCGACATCGCCGTCGATACTGTCGAGAAAGCGGTCGATAAGGTAGCTCGCACCGGATTCACTTTCGCCGATAAGAATTGCCACCGGCTGAGCCGCTGCGAATGCCCTGCCCAACTGCTCGAGCGCGCTGGTATGACCGTGGGTGAGATCCGGAAATGAGGATCCTTTCTCTACCCGCATAGCGGGTGCTGCCGGGATCATTGTTGATGACTCATGACTGTCACCTCGGTTGGCCTTTTATAAACAGGAGGTTAAAGGCTCTTGTTCGAATGAGTTATTAACTTTATAAGTCTAAATTACCTCCAGCATTATGTAAAGTGTGGTCAATTGTGAGATTGAAGCAAAGGTGATACCGCAGTGCTCCCATGCGATTGATTTCAATTGCACCAATCTGCACGTAGTCCCTCGCTAAATCAGAGGGCTCATCGGTCGACATAACGATCGGCGTCCGACTATGCGTAGCGGAAGCGACGTCCGCTAACGGCCAGACCAAAGAGCGGACCTTCACAAAAGTCCGCTCAGCGCCATTGGTTCACATGTCAATTAACGTTAGCGACGCCGCGACTTTTTCTTTTTTGCGGCTTTCTTCTTGGCAACTTTCTTCTTTGGCGCGGCCGCTGTGGGCGCCGCCTCGTATTTGAATGATAACTTGACCTTTGCGCGGTAGGCCTGGATTTTCCCATTTTCGACGGTCACGTCAAGCTCGGTTACCTCGGCGACACGCAGCTCACGCAATGACGCTGCAGCCGTCTGGATCGCGCGTTTCGTTGCATCCTCCCACGACCGCGTACTGGTTCCAATTATCTCCGTTACTCTGTAAACGTTATTGGCCATAGCTCTTTCCTTTTAGTATTTTTCGCAGCACGGGGACGTGCTCCGCTAATAAGATAGCAGAATCGCCGCTTATTGCGTGGCGTGAAAATCTTTGGTTGGCCGAGACCGGTCACAACTTCTAGGTTTTCTTCTCTCGGCCGCGTTTTTTCGAGTGGCGTTCGTTCAGTTGGTCAATAATCTCCTCGACCGCGCTCGTCACTGCCCTACGACTCCCTTGTCGGCAGCCGTGAATGGTGCTGGTGCCTTCAAACGCGATTACATAGCGGTACCAGTTGGAGCTTTCGGCGCCGGGCGGGGCCTCTGCTCGCTGGATCGATACAATTTCGTAGACTTGTCTCATTGCGTTAGGTGTTTTTCTGGCGCTCCGCCTCTGACGCTGTCAGCCGCATCAAGTACCAATTTACCTTAAATCCGCGTCAGAGAGTTGCAGAATTGCAATGCGCTCCTGGCAGGTCGCACCCCTGTATACTACTGACCCGTTTAGGAGACAAAAAAAGAAAGTGATCACCGTTGATGCCGATATAGGCAGCAGTATTGAGCGAACTCATTACGCACTAGTTCCTTCCCAAGATTTCTCGTTTTCACCAGATTTGAATGAATCTGGTGAGTTCTTCAGGCGGGAATGGGCGCATCTCGAGCCAGATCCCTACATGGCCGATGGCGGAAGTTACCGATCGAGGCGATACGGGCTGTACCAGCTGTCCGGCACGACCGGTCAGTTGGCCCACATTCCCGGCGCGTCCTTCTATCAAAGCGTTGAAATCAACCCTCTCAACGGCGGCGAGCAAAGATACTTCGCAGCATTGGGCGCCGATACCGTCGAAAATCCGTTTCTGCGCGAACTGATACTGTTTGACTT
>DAOWGY010000091.1 GCA_030641695.1 Gammaproteobacteria bacterium | reverse complement strand
GGTCTCAGTAATTCGGATCGTACAACTCGTCGCTGGCGTCATCCGAATCGTCGGGGTCCGGCATGCCGAAGGTTTGCACATTCGATTCCGGTTCGCTTGCGTTGCCGGGTGCAGTGCCCGCCACCATTCCTGGCGCTTTCGCGAGGCGAGTGGTCTGCGTTGTGAGGATCTGCACGAATCGATTGGCAATATCCGGCGCAATATTCGGCGAGCTCGCGAAAATGTTCTCCGGCGTCATACTCGGTGAACTGTAAAACGCCACGTTCGCCTTACGGTCCATCGTCACCCCGGATCCTGCCAGGGCGACGCCTGCGAATATTCCCCGCGCGCGCGAGTAAGATACGATTTCTGCCTGGAAGCGTATGTCTGTCGCGCCTTCGACGCTGCGGCCCACAGGGCCCGCCGCGATCGATGCATCTGCACCGAGCGTCAATTTGCCGTTTGCAATATTGTCGACGCCCCTGCGCGTCTTGAAGACCAGGATGACATCGGTGGACTGCACACCTGCCTGGAAGCCGAAGCTGCCGCCGGTCAGGGCGATGAACGCGGGGTTACTCCAGGAATTGTCGTCCTGGCGAATCGTCAGAATACCCTTGCCACGGCGTGCACCGAGTCCAAAACCGATCCTGATGACGTTCGGCACGACAGCGATCGCGTAGGCCCGTGACAACAGGGCTGGCGGAATGCTTTGCTCCGGTATGCGGAGAAACTGATCGAGTACGTCTGCAGAATCGGCGACGCGCCCCTCCTCTTTCGTTGCCGCGGCTGCCGGCAAAGCGAGCAGCAATACAACAACGGCCAGACAAGTCTGAATTCGTCTATTACGCATGATATCTATCCAGATGCTGGAACTGGCGCTCCCGCGCCGTTGTTCCATGAGTGCCCAAATCGCTCAGATTCCCAATGATACGTCAATTCAGGGCGTTGCTCACCGTTCAGGGGTTGCGGCCCCCGTCAGCAATGGTGGTAGCGGCACGTCCAGCGATGCACAAATCGTTCGTATCAGTTCGGTCTCTGCCGTTGTGACCTGACCATCGTGTACCGCGACGGTCGTGATCGCCTTGAGCATCGCGCGCCGGCCCTTGCCATTGAGCGCTGCAAGAACATCGAGACTGCGATCGAGGGTCCTCAGGGAGTAGTGCTGTTTCGAGCTATATGTGTGCTCTTCGGCCCATTTACCGAACAGAGCCTTGCCGGCATCGAATGCCTGGCCGCTCAGGGTATCGTTTTCGTTGCCGTAATCAGCCAAAACAGTAATCAGGTCGATTGCGGCCTGGCGCAGTTCGCGTTGTGCGACGCGGCGCGGGCCCTGTCGGCCGGACGGGTCCACCGCCTGGCCCAGGCTGGTGCGCAGCACCCGGTAAAAGCAATACTCGTAAAGATCGACCTCGCCGTCGACGTCAATCATGCGACTCGTGAGTTGGACGAGGTACTCCAGTTGCGCCTCGGGGCGAAGTTTAAGCGCAGGAAACGAGATTTCCAGTAGCGGTAAACGGTATCTGGCATCCGTTTGCGAGAGTTCCTCGTACAGGCGCCGAATGATGCGAGTGCGATCGACACCGAGCTGTTCCTCTGCAAGCCTTAGCTGACGCTCGGTCGATTGACCGCTGCGATCGAGCACCAGCGCAGTGACCAGCAGCAGGGCGAGTTCCGCCGAGTGTGCGGCGTCGTACAACGAGTCGGGAATCGACCGCCGCAGTTGCTGTGCGAACGCCACGTGCTCGGCGTCGGGGTGACCAGCGGATGCCACGAGCGCGTCGGGCAAATCCGCGGCCGCGGGGCCGGATGTTGGCGCCGGCGCGGCGGCGGCCATCGCGCTCACCGAATCGTCGGCCATCGTGTCACTCATGGAACGCGATGTGACAACGGGATAGTCGGACTCTTTGAACGAGGGATCGATTGCGCGAATCCGTTCGGTCAGCGGCGGGTGCGTGGCGAACATGCCGAAAAACTTCGCGCCGCTACCGAACAGCATGTGGCTGATTTCCTCGGGATCGGCTGCGCTCAGATACGACGACTCACTGTAGCCGCCGATTTTCTTCAACGCATTTGCGATTCCGTCCGCTTGTCTCGTGAACTGCACTGCCGATGCATCGGCAAGAAACTCGCGCTGCCGCGACACGCCCGCCTTGATCAGGCGCGCGAAAAACACCCCGATACTGCCGAGGATGGCAAGGCCGAGACCGATGATCAATACGACCGGCGCGCCGCGATCCCTGCGTCCGGACATGAGGCGCGCATGGTAGCCACCTCGCACAATCATCTTTCCCATCAGGCCGAGTACCAGGATGCCGAACAGGACACCCATCAGCCGGATGTTCAGGCGCATGTCACCGTTCAGTATGTGACTGAATTCATGCGCAATGACGCCCTGCAATTCATCCCGATCGAGCAGTTCCAGCGTGCCGCGTGTGACTGCGACAGCCGCGTCGCCCGGCGCATAGCCGGCGGCGAAGGCATTGATGCCGCTTTCCTCCTCGAGCACGTAGATCTCCGGCACGGGCACGCCGGACGCAATGGCCATTTCCTCGACGACGTTACGGAGGCGTCTGCGCAGCGGGTCATGTACATCGGCAGGCACCAGCGTACCGCCCATTTCCTGGGCGACGCGTCCTCCGCCCGCCGCAAGAACGCTGGTCTTGTAAATGCTAGCGCCGACGATGAACAGCGTCGTCGCCGCGGCGGTGATGAGTAACGGGCCGGGATTGGCCGCGAGCATGTCGGTGAACGAATAGCGATAGCCGTCCATCGACGTCCCGAACAGCGCGAAGCCGACGATCAGCGTCACGCCAAGCACGATCAGCGCCGTGGCGAGTACGTAGACGATGATCAGCCAGCGGGTTGTCTTGCGCGCCTGATCCTGGGCGTCGAAGAAATTCACTTTTTACGCGGTGAACGAAACTTCCGGTACGTCACGTTTTTCCTCGGACTCGATTTCGAGGAAGCTCGCGAGCTCGAACTGGAACATGCCGGCGATCATGTTGTTGGGGAAATTCTCGACCGTATTATTGTAGCCCAGTACCGAATCGTTGAAAGCCTGGCGGGCGAACGCGACCTTGTTCTCGGTGCTGGCGAGTTCCTCCTGAAACTGCATCATATTTTGATTCGCTTTAAGATCGGGATAAGCTTCCGATAGCGCGAACAAGCGTCCGAGTGCGGCACCCAATGCGCCCTCGGATGCGCCGAGTTTCTTGATTGCCTCGGCATTGGCCGGATCCGCCTTGGCGGCTTCGAGGCTCGAGGAGGCCGCGTTGCGGGCGTTGATGACGGCCTCGAGGGTTTCCCGTTCATGTTTCATGTAGCCCTTGACCGCTTCGACAAGATTCGGAATCAGGTCGTAGCGACGCGTCAGTTGAACGTCGATTTGGGCAAAGGCGTTTCTGACCCGGTTGCGCTCGTTGATCAGTCGGTTGTAAATGCTGATCGCCCAAAACACGGCCGCGGCTATGATCGCGAGGATTACCAGTAATGAAGTCACTGTCCCGCTCCTTATCGAAGATATGTGGAGGCAAGCATAATGCCTGCGCGAACGTAACTCTAGGAATAATGGCGGTTTTTTCGATTTCAAGCTCGGCTCATGCCGAATGGCACGGCGATGCCAGGCCGAAGATGGGCACCGAGATCAGTGTTTATCTATGGCATGAGGACGCGGTTACGGGCGAGGCGATTATTGAAGAGATTTTTGCGGAGGTCGATCGCATCAACGAACTGATGAGCACCTACGTGGAATCGAGCCGCATATCCGAAATCAACCGCCGGGCGGCCGCAGAGCCAACAGTGGCCGGCGACGAACTTTTCCAGTTGATCCGGCGCTCACTCGATATTTCCGTATTGACGCGAGGCGCGTTCGATATCACCTATGAAAGCGTCGGTCAGCATTACGACTTCAGGGAACGACAACGGCCGGATGAAGCAACGATCGCGGCGGAGCGGCAACATATCGACTATC
>DAOWGY010000310.1 GCA_030641695.1 Gammaproteobacteria bacterium | reverse complement strand
TATCGCCATTGGATCAGGCGGGCAATTTGCACAAGCAGCGGCCACTGCTCTGATTCAAAATACCAAGTTAAGCGCTAAGGAAATCGTCAAAAAAGGACTCACTATTGCTGCTGATATTTGTGTCTACACGAATCAGAACATCGTTATCGAAGAACTTTGACCGTTGGAGCGCTTCTTGAAGCGCGATCCGGCGAAACAGGAACAGTGATGTCAACAATGACTCCTCGAGAAATCGTCCAGGAACTGGACAAGCACATCGTCGGCCAGGACGAGGCCAAGCGGGCCGTCGCGATCGCACTGCGTAATCGCTGGCGCCGCGTGCAGGTCGATGAGCCGCTGCGAAGCGAAATCACGCCAAAGAACATTCTGATGATCGGACCGACGGGCGTCGGCAAGACCGAGATATCGAGACGCCTTGCGCGGCTCGCCAAAGCGCCGTTCATCAAGGTCGAGGCAACCAAGTTCACCGAGGTCGGTTACGTCGGCCGCGAGGTGGACAGCATCATCCGCGACCTCGTCGACGTGTCGGTGAAAATGACTCGCGAAGACGCGATGTCGAAGGTGCGACACCGCGCCGAGGATGCTGCCGAGGAACGGGTGCTGGACGCCTTGCTGCCACAACCGTCACAGGGCGTCGGTTTCACAGCCGAGAGTGAGCCTGCATCGCAGGACAGCGACACGCGGCAGAAATTCAGAAAGATGCTGCGTGAAGGAAAACTCGACGACAAGGAAATAGAGATCGAAATTCAGGCCATGCCCGTCGGCATCGAGATCATGGCGCCGCCCGGAATGGAGGAAATGACAAGCCAGCTGCAAGGCATGTTTCAGAACCTCGGCGGCAATCGCCGCAGAACGCGCAAGCTCAAAATCAAGGAAGCGCACAGGTACCTCACGGATGAGGAAGCGGCCAGATTGATCGACGAGGAGGAGCTCAAGACGCAGGCGCTCGATATCGTCGAGCAGCATGGCATTGTCTTTCTCGACGAGCTCGACAAGGTCGCGAAGCGCTCCGAGACGCTCGGGGCGGACGTATCGCGCGAGGGCGTCCAGCGTGACTTGCTGCCTCTCGTCGAAGGATCGACCGTTAATACCAAGTACGGCATGGTCAAGACCGACCATATTCTTTTTATAGCCGCGGGCGCGTTTAACGTGGCGAAGCCGTCTGACCTGATTCCGGAGCTGCAAGGACGGTTTCCGATCCGCGTAGAGCTGAAGTCGCTGACGACCGATGACTTCGTGCGTATCCTGACGGAACCGGATGCCGCCCTGACCGATCAGTACAGTGCGCTGCTGAGCACCGAGGAAGTCGATCTCGAGTTCACCGAAGGCGGCGTACGCCGGATTGCGGAGGTTGCCTTCCAGGTGAACGAGAATACCGAGAATATCGGCGCACGCCGGCTGCACACGGTGATGGAGCGCCTGCTGGAAACCGTGTCATTCGAGGCGTCGGACAAGAGCGGTACGCACGTGCAGATCGATGCCGGGTATGTTGATGAGCATTTGGCGGAACTATCCAAGGATGAAGACCTAAGTCGTTACATACTCTGAGCTATAGTTGGAGCGGTTCTTGAACCGCGAGCGATAGCAGCGGCCTTTAGGCCGCTATCGCGCTTCGAGAAGCGCTCCAACGGAAAAACCAATGCCGAAACCGACCGAAATCCGACTAAAAAAAGAACCGCGCGTGCTCGTCATCAGCTTTGATGACGGTAGCGAGTTCGAGTACACATTCGAGTACCTGCGCGTACATTCGCCGAGCGCGGAGGTGAGGGGGCACGGACCGGGACAGGAAACTCTGCAGACCGGTAAGGATGACGTCAAGGTCACACGTATCGACCCGATCGGGCACTACGCGGTGCGGCTGGTTTTCGACGACGGACACGATACGGGGCTCTATAACTGGCAATACTTGTACGAACTGGGCCGTGACATGGCGTCGAACTGGCAGCACTACCTCGACCGGCTGCAAGCAGCAGGGTATGCTCGCCAAAAATAGCAATAAGTCACTATAACGAAGCCCGATCATGGCGAACTCCAATAAAACGGCCGAAACGACGCATTTCGGCTACAAGGACGTGCCTGTCGACGACAAGGCTGACCTTGTGCGAGATGTATTCGACTCCGTCGCCAGCCGCTACGACATCATGAACGACCTGATGTCCGGCGGGATGCACCGTTTCTGGAAGCGCTACACGATCCAGCACGCGAACGCGCGGCCGGGCCATGTCGTGCTGGACCTGGCCGGTGGCACCGGCGATCTCGCCCGGAAATTCGCACGAATCGTCGGCAGCAACGGCAACGTCGTGCTCGCCGATATCAACGCCGCAATGCTGGAGCACGGCCGCCGCAGGCTCGTCGACGCCGGCATCGCGGGCAATGTAACGCTCGCTCAGGTCAACGCCGAAAACCTGCCTTTCGCCACGAATACTTTCGACCGTATTTCCATCGCATTCGGGTTGCGTAACGTAACCGACAAGGATGCGGCACTCGCCGAGATGTTCCGCGTATTGAAGCCGGGCGGCAAACTGTTGATTCTCGAGTTCTCGAAGCCGGCGGCCGCACTCAAACCGGCCTATGACCTCTATTCGTTCAAGGTGCTGCCCGTAATCGGCAAACTGGTTACTCGGGATCCCGACAGTTACCAGTACCTCGCCGAGTCGATTCGCATGCACCCGGACCAGGAGACCTTGCTCACGATGATGCGGGATGTCGGATTCGAGCGGTGCCGCTATGACAATCTTACCGCCGGCGTCGTCGCGTTACATACCGGCTACAAGATCTGAGACCGCCGATGAATCCGCTGCAAGCGCTGTTACAGCCTGTCGCCCGTGTCCTCAACAAAAACATTCGGGAGTCGACGCCGGCGAGAACTCTGTGCGCCGGGCTCGACGGCAAAGTCATCGCAATACGCGTCCGCGATACAGCACTTGCAAGTTACTTCACGATCAATGAAGACACTGTCGAGCTAAGCGCCGAACATGACGCCGAGCCGGACGTCGTCATTACCGGCTCGCTGGTGACCCTGGCGCTGCTGGCCGGCGAGGATTCGATTCGGGATGGGTCGCTGGACCTGACCGGCGATGCCGCCACCGCACAGGCGTTCCAGCAGTTGCTTGCGCACGCGAAACCGGACATCGAGGAGGAACTGTCGGGTGTCATCGGCGACACCGCCGCGCACGGCCTGGGAAAGATCGCCAGAGGTGTCGGGCGCTGGGCCCGCGAAAGCCGCTCGATCATGCGCGATAACATCCGCGAGTACCTGCAGGAGGAAAGCCGCGATGTGCCCAGTCGCTACGAGGTCGAGCGGTTTTCAAAAGACGTCAATACGCTGCGTGACGATGTCGATCGGCTGGCGGCGAGACTCGACCGTCTGAGGGATACGCCGGGATGATGCGGCGGCGCACCCTGTTTCGCCTGATCGTCATTCAGCGAGTGCTCGTCAAGTACGGCCTCGACGATGTCATTGCGGCGACACATCTGCTGCGCCCGCTGCGTTTTTTATTCTTGCTTGCACCGCGACGACGCGACAAGTCTGCACCGCTCGGTGAGCGAATTCGCCTCGCACTCGAGGAACTCGGGCCGATCTTCGTCAAGTTCGGCCAGGCGATATCCACGCGCCGCGACCTGCTGCCCCCCGATATCGCCAACGAACTGGCGAAACTTCAGGACGCCGTACCGCCGTTCCCGGCCGAGCAAGCCGTGCAGATACTCGAAGGCGCCTACGGGCGGCCCGTTGACGAAGTTTTCAAACGCATCGACAAAGAGCCGCTTGCGGCAGCATCGATCGCGCAGGTACACGCCGCAGAATTGCCGAACGGCGCAGAAGTCGTCCTCAAGGTGTTACGGCCGGGCGTACAGGAGAAGATCGAACAGGACCTCGACGTGCTGCGAACGGTGGCGGGCCTGGCGGCGAAATACTGGGAGCACGGCAAGCGCCTGAAACCACTCGAGCTCGTTGCGGAATACGAACAGACGATCATCGATGAACTCGACCTGATGCGCGAGGCGGCCAATACGGCGCAACTGAAGCGCAACTTCCAGGGCTCGGACATGCTCTACGTTCCGGACATCCACTGGGACTTCTGCCGGCCAGAGGTGCTCGTGCAGGAACGAATCCACGGCACACCGATCAGCGACATGGACACGCTGCGTGCGGCCGGCACCAACATTCAGCTGCTCGCCGAGAACGGTGTCGAGATCTTTTTCACGCAGGTATTCCGCCACAACTTCTTTCACGCGGACATGCACCCCGGGAACATCTTTGTCATCCTGACGGACCCCGACAGACCGAAGTACGCCGCTGTCGATTTCGGCATCGTCGGCACGTTGAGTCCGGAAGACAAGCAATACCTCGCCGAGAACTTCCTCGCGTTCTTCGATCGCGATTATCACCGCATTGCGAAGCTGCATCTCGATTCCGGCTGGGTTCCGCCCGATACGCGAATCGATCAACTCGAAGCCGCTGTGCGTACTGTATGCGAACCGATTTTCAACAAGCCACTCGCGGAAATTTCCTTCGCACAGGTTCTGATGCGCCTGTTCCGCGTCGCGCAACGCTTCGATGTCGAGATACAGCCGCAGATGATCCTGCTGCACAAGACGCTTTTTAATATCGAGGGACTCGGTCGCGAGCTGTATCCGGAACTCGACCTGTGGAAGACAGCGAAACCCGTGTTGCAGCGATGGATGGATGAGCAGGTCGGAGCCCGCGCGTTGATCGACGACCTGCGTGAAAACCTGCCGCAGGTTCGGCAGGCGCTGCGCGAGTTGCCGTCTGCTATTCGCGAATTGTCCGACCGTGCGTCGTCCGGAAATCTCTCCGTCGAACTCGAGTCCGAGGAAATACATCGGATACGCGAGGAGCTCGCTGGGCAACGCAGGCAGCGCTATTGGCTCTTCGTCGGTATGACCGGCATCATCACCGGCACGCTGGTGCTGACGCTGGAGGGCAACATCTGGCTGGGCGGCACATTGCTGGCGGCCGGCGTACTCGGCATGTTCACCGGCAGGCCGAACGCCTGAGCCGGCGGCGACGATTGCCAATCATCATGTTGCAGGCACTCGCCAGGTTATTACTCAGGCTCGGCGGCTGGACGGCCGTGGGCGGCCCGCCGGAAGCCCGCAAAGCCGTACTGATCGCGGCGCCGCATACATCGAACTGGGACGGTTACTGGGGAATCGTTTACAAGGTCGCCGTGCAGCTCGACGTACACTGGTTCGGGAAGAAATCACTGTTCTGGTTTCCGTTGGGCTCGTTGCTGCGGGCGTTCGGCGGCATTCCGCTCGACCGCAGAAGTGCAGGATCCGCCGTCGATCAGGCAGTCGAAATGTTCAGGACAAATGACAACTTCTTTTTCGCGCTGGCGCCCGAAGGGACGCGTAGAAAGACCAGGTACTGGAAGACCGGTTTTTATCGTATCGCCGTGGGCGCGA
The DNA here is from genome assembly GCA_030641695.1 of Gammaproteobacteria bacterium. Lineage (GTDB taxonomy): Bacteria > Pseudomonadota > Gammaproteobacteria > Steroidobacterales > Woeseiaceae > UBA1847. The sequence goes on along the minus strand of DAOWGY010000310.1, from coordinate 912 downwards.
ACGTGCCCCTTGTACCCGGTTTTTTCGACTACGGCCGCAAGCGCATCGGCCTCGGTCCCGCACTCACACTGTCAGGCGAGCCGCAGAAGGACCTCGAGCAACTGCGGAATCTCTACGCCGACATCGAGGGCCGCTGGCCCGAGAAGGCCGGCCCCATCGACTTTCCTCCGAAACGACAGCGCCGCAATAAAAAGAATAAAAAGGGGTCAGAGCCCTTTATTGGCGCCTCAGCGCCTGACCCTGACCCCGACACTGAAAAAGGGCTCTGACCCCTTTATTTGCTCATATCATTGATTCTGCCAGTTGAGCTCCAGGCCGACGATCCTGCCCGGCTGCATCGGGCCAGCGGTGAACAATCCCGCGATCGACGTCAGGTTGCCCCAGTTCGGCTCATCCGACAGGTTCTTGCCGTACAGCGACACCCGCCACTGATCGCTCGGCGAGAACCAGTTGATCGCCGCGTTCACGCGTTTCTGCGAATCGAATTTTTCAGTGTTCGAGTCGTTGTAGAAATTCGCGTCCCGATACGTGTATTGACCGGTCAGATTGATCAGCCCGGCACCCATCGAGATGTCCCAGGAGAAGCCGAACGAGCCGTTGATAGGCGCAAGCCTCGGCAGATCCGAGCCCAGGAACGACGCGAAGTCCGGATTCACATCCGTGTATCGGCCGTCCTGCAATCCCAGCATTGCATTGATCGAAAACGAATCGGTGATCAACGCGACGAGGTCCACTTCAAGGCCCTTAATAACGACGTCACCGGCATTGATCGTGCCTTGCAATACCACGACGAACGGATCCGGCAAATTCAGTTCGCGCTGAATGTCGCTGATGTCGTTGTGGAACGCGGCCACGTTCAGCCTGACGCGCCCATCAGCCAGTTCGGACTTGATGCCGATCTCGAAGGTATTG